>JBILIY010000262.1:0-3223 GCA_044368815.1 Crocinitomicaceae bacterium | reverse complement strand
CGGAAATCGGAAGCAAAAAAAAGGAAATAACTGTTAATTGAGGACTTAAGTATATGAGTGAAACAACGTTTATGATTATTGCGATTGGTTCTCTGAATATTAATTCAAGGAGACTAACCACCGCAATTTCAATTTCACCCACATCACTATTCATTCGAGCCATTAAGTCTCCTTTTCGTTCATTCGAATAATAGGACAATGGCAAAATAAGTGCTTTGTAGAACAACGCGTCTCGCACATCTCTTACCACAGCCATTCGTAACTCGGACTGATACCAAACGGCTCCATAGCGAAACAAGTTTTTTAGAAAAAATGCAACAAATACAGAGACACATACAAACATCAAGGCCTGCTTTGGATCATTCTGAACAAGTTCATACATAAAAAAATTATAGTAGTCTTTTATGTATTCGAATAACGCAAATGGGTTGTTCAACATCGGTCGATTTACCCGTGCCATTTCAGATGGGTCTCTGAAAATTAATTGCAGCACCGGAATGAATAAAACCAATGATAACAAATTGAAAATTACAAATAGTAGGTTACATAATACAACCAACAAAGCAAGTCTTTTGTATTTAAATGTATATCGATATATTTCCCTGTAGTAATTCACAATTGATGCAAAGATACATTTAGTTGGCAACATTTCTTACCTTTGCCTTATGGGATCAATCCGTCAAAATAAAATTGAGTCAGTCATTCAAATTGAGCTTTCGACTTTCTTTCAGCAACACGCATCCGAAGTTTGTTTAGGGTCAATGGTTACAGTTACTGTTGTTCGAGTGACGCAGGATCTTTCATTGGCAAGATGCTATTTAAGCTTTTTTTTAGGGCCTGAAAAACAAAAGGTTTTGGAAAACATTAAAGCGAATTATGGAAAGATTCGCGGAGAAGTCGGCAAACGCCTAAAAAATATGCACAAAATCCCAGAGCTTACTTTTTTTATTGACGACTCACAAGATTACGCTGAAAAAATTGAACAATTACTTAAAAAGTAAATCCAATTAATGTTTCTTTTTACATAGCGCTGCGTTACCTTCGCTCAACGAGGAAAAAGAGCATTGTCACGCTAATAAGTCGGATTTCAATTGTAGGAGTTGCCGTTATTACGGCCGCTTTGGTGATAATTCTCTCTGCCTTCAACGGGATGGAAAAAATGATTCAAACCATTTACAGTGAATTTGATACCGATATTTCTGTTTCAGTGAATAAAGGCAAAACATTCAATGAATCACAGGTTAATTGGTCAGAATTATCAAAAATTGACGGAATAAAATCCTACTCGCGAGCAATCGAGGAAATTGTAGTTTTAAGACACGAAAAAAAATGGGTTAGCGCAACACTTGTAGGTATAGAAAATAATTTTTTGGATGCGATTGAAATCAATAAAAAAAATAAAACTGGCGAATTTGCGCATTTATTAAATGGTGAAGGAGTCATTCAAGATTCCCAAAATGGACAAAGTTTGGGGTTAATTGGGGCGGGATTGATGCAAAAGTTGAATTTATTTATTGGGAGCACCAATGAACAAGAATCAATTCTGGTCTATGCGCCAAAAAGAAATGTAAAAATCCGGCCTGGAAAAACGCCATTCCATACGGATAGAATTTTTATTGCAGGCTCGATTAACTACAACAGAGAAGTAAATGATGAAAAAGTCATTTGGCCTCTTGAAAATGCCCGTAACTTGTTAAGATATGACAACGAACTTACAAACATCCATATTGATGTAGACCAAAACTCGGGATTCAGTAATGACGAGGTAAAAAGTAAAATAAGTGCGGCTTTAGGTTTTAATTTCAAAGTAAAAACGAATTACGAGAAAAATGAATTAATCTATCAAACAAGCAAGTCTGAACGATTGGTCGTCATTGTTATTTTAATCTTCATTTTCATTTTAGCTTCTTTCAACTTAATAGCTTCGTTGACTATGCTTTATTTCGAGAAAAAAGAAAATATGGATACCTTGAAGGTAATGGGTTTTTCAGATAAAAACATTTTTCAGATTTTTCTATACGAGGGGCTTCTCATATCAGGATCAGGAATGCTTATTGGTTTGTTTTTGGGATACCTTGTTTGTTTGATTCAATCAACATTTCAATTAGTTGTTATTCGCACTGAGCCATTTACACCATTTCCCATTTCTTTTTCGTGGGGTGATTTCTTTTTGATACTTTTTTCAGTAACCTCGCTAAGTTTTCTCTTCAGTTATTTCCCGGTACGCGTTTTGGTTCGCAATTCAAGAAAATAATTATTATCCAATAATTTAATTCTTTGTTCTAAATAAAAAATAAAAAGTAGTATATTTGCGCCCAAATTAAAAAGGCTTAAAATGTCATCAATTAAAGGAAAAATCTCGCAAGTTATCGGTCCAGTTGTGGACGTTCGTTTTGAAAGAGGAACGACTCTTCCAAATATTTATGATGCTCTTGAAGTATACAAGGCAGATGGAACTCGTGTCGTTCTTGAAGTTCAGTCACACGTTGGGGAAAACGCGATACGCGCAATCTCAATGGACTCAACAGATGGTTTTACAAGAGGTATGGAGGTTGTTTCAACAGGAACATCCATAAAAATGCCAACTGGTGATAAAATTAAAGGTCGTTTATTTAACGTAGTTGGTGAAGCTATTGACGGTATTAACAAAGTTGACAATGCTGACGGATTGCCAATACATAGAGAAGCTCCAAAATTTGATCAATTATCAACTGCAACAGAAATATTGTTTACTGGAATTAAAGTTATCGACTTGATCGAGCCTTATGCAAAAGGTGGTAAAATCGGTCTCTTTGGTGGTGCTGGTGTAGGTAAAACAGTACTAATTCAAGAATTAATCAATAACATTGCTAAAGGTCACGGTGGTTTGTCTGTTTTTGCAGGTGTGGGTGAAAGAACCCGTGAAGGAAACGACTTGCTTCGTGAGATGTTGGAGTCTGGAATTATCAAATACGGTAAGGACTTTATGCATTCAATGGAAGAAGGTGGATGGGATTTGACGAAGATTGACCTTGAAGAAATGAAAGAGTCGAAAGCTACGTTTGTATTTGGTCAAATGAATGAGCCTCCTGGAGCACGCGCACGTGTTGCACTTTCAGGTTTGACGCTAGCTGAATATTTCCGAGATGGAGAAGGAGATGGACAAGGAAAAGACATTCTTTTCTTCGTTGACAACATTTTCCGATTTACTCAGGCAGGTTCTGAGGTATCAGCTTTACTAGGA
>JBILIY010000261.1:0-3239 GCA_044368815.1 Crocinitomicaceae bacterium | reverse complement strand
AAAGAAAAATTGATTTTTATCCTTCTAGTTCAAAATTTGAAATTCTGTCCTTCTATTATTAGCCCTGTTGTTGTCATTTGTGTTTGGAACTCTAGGTTTCGTTTCGCCAAATCCCATAGCTTCAATTTGATCCGTGTTTACTCCTTTTTCGACCAGAAAAGATTTAACGGCATCTGCGCGTTTTTGGGATAGAATTCTATTTTGTTCGTCGTCTCCGATATCGTCTGTATGTCCATTTACAGAAATCTTAAATGTTGGATTTTTCTTTAAGTAGTAAGAAAATCCATTGAGTAAGAGTAAGGATCGTTTGTTCAACTCCCAAGAATCAGTCGCAAAGTAGATTTCGTCCAGTTGATAGGCGTTTCCTGGTTTGATACTATCCGTTTTAATATTTCCAACTTGAATAGTTGAGCTTTTTCTATTTTCAAGAACTTCTTTCTCGACGACTTTCGCATTGTAAGCTAAACCTTCTTTGCTAACACTTATCGTAACATCTTGTGAGTTTGAAACCTTGACAACTGCCGCATATTTCCCGTCATCTCCATTGACATCAAAAGTTTGGGTTTCACCTGTTCCGTTATATGTAACTTCGATTTTTGCATCCGAAATTGGTTTTCCGGAATCATCCGTGAGTGTTCCTTTTAAAATTACTACTTCTTGCGGACGGGCCTTTTCATAAAGATCAAAGGCATAGATGTTCCAATCTCCATCTTTATCACTGGAATAATAAGCTACTTTTCCATTTGTCGAAACGAATAGTCCAAGTTCATCTTGTTCAGAATTGATCGGAAACCCGATGTTTTGAGGCTTCGTCCAACCGTTATTTTCTTTTCGAATATAAAATATATCAAGTCCTCCCATTCCTTTTCGCGAATTTGTGGAACTTGAAACAAAATAAAGTGTTTCTCCATCCTGGTGAAAAAACGGACTTTTATCTTTTCCGGCTGTATTAATTACATCGAAAGGCTTTGCTGTACTCCATGACCCATCTGCTTGTCTTTCAGATAAATAGATATCATTGTCTCGAGATCCTTTTCGAAAAGACGTAAAAAATAACATTTTTCCATCAGCGGAAAGCGAAGGTTGTGCTTCCCATCCATCTTTGGTATTAATGTTAGGTCCCATGTTAACGAGAGGCGTCCATTCAAAGTCATTTCCTCCTTTACCGCTTCGCTTAAATTTTGTTGTATACAAATCGCAGTTCAAATAGTCCTGACTATAAACCTTTTCTTTTTTACAAGCGCAAATTATCATTTCCTTGTTATCAACGGATAGGGTAGCAGTTCCATAATTATAAAAAGTTCCGTTATTAAAAGGTTCAGGGAGTCGATCACCATATGTAAAAACATTTTGACCTTCATTCAGTCGAGCCGCTAGGGTAAATTCTTCCTCAATCAAATTGGCTATATTTCCTAAACTTGTATTATCGACTTTACGCGTGAAAAAGATCAAGTCGTTGTCAGGAGAAATCATTGGAAAATATTCGTCTTTCGCTGAACTTACATTCATTACTTTGGAAGGGGAGAAGAGGACCGGATTTTCGCGAAGATTTTTCTCAAATTCGATGTCTTCAATTATAGCGTTGAGTTCCGTTTTCTTTTGAATAAAGTCTTGAGGTAAAATGGAGTAATTGTCTTCAGGAAATTCAACAAACTTTTTTAAGAATGGCAACGCATTTTTTACATCACCGCTAGAAAGCAATTCAATTCCAATGTTGTAATAACAATCCGCATGAAAATCGGGACATTTCTTAATTGTCGCTTGATAGAAATAAAGCGCTTTTTTCTTTACTGCTTCTCCTTGATTTCTTGTTTTCACATCTTTTGCCAAACGAGCTCCTTCTTGTTCGCATAGCCGAGCGAACAAATAATAGGTTTCGGCGTTGTCTGGGTATTTTTGTATTGCTTGGGCGAATTTTTCTGTTTTATCATCAAAATTTTCCTCCGTCATAGCCGAACCCAAAAGTTTTATTAACTTTTTGTCGCTAGTAACACAAGGATCATTTTCTTGAGAATGAACACAATATGTTGGGTCGAAGATGAGTAACAGTAAAAATGCTCTTAGAATTTGGAACATACAAAGAAATTAGCCAATTCATTATAGCTAAAATCATGCAAAAGGTTACATGTTTAATTGTTAAAATGAATTTTTCAGAGCGTCACAGACTTGATCAATGTCATTTTCGCTTACATCGAGATGAGTAACCATACGTAACATTCCTGGTCCGAAAGGCATTGATAGAATATTCTTTGTTTTTAATTTTTCGATGATTTCATCGCGTTTATTTGCATCCTTAAGGATTGTTACAACGATGTTTGTTTCAACGGGAATAACAGATTCTACCCAACCGCAAGAAATTAGTTTTTTTTCAAGCTTTTTAGCATTTTCATGATCTTCACGGAGCCGTTTAATATTGTTTTTCAAGGCATAAAGTCCGCCTGCCGCAATTATTCCCGCTTGCCTCATACCTCCTCCAAAAACTTTTCGAACCCGGTGGGCTTTTTTGATGAAATCTTTGTCTCCTAGAAGCAGCGAACCGATTGGTGCACCCAATCCTTTTGAAAGACAAATCGAAATGGAGTCAAACTGACTTCCGTAGGTTTTAAAGTCAATCCCATTTTCAATTAAAGCATTAAAAACACGAGCCCCATCCAAATGGAGCGGAATGTTCAATTCATTACAAAGTTTCCGAAGATTTTTGATTTCCTCAAAATCATAAATTGCACCACCGCCTCGATTTGCAGTATCCTCAATAGAAACGAGCTGCGTTAATGGAAAGTGAACATCGTTTTCTGGATTAATCCAGTTTTTAACATCATCTGCTGAGATTCTGCCTCGATTTCCATCCAATAAACGCACAGAAGCTCCAGAATTTCTCGCAATTCCGCCTCCTTCGTATTTGTAAACATGACTTTCCTTATGACAAATTACCTCGCCTCCAGGTTTAACATGCACATTGATTGCGATTTGATTGGTTTGTGTTCCAGATGAACAGTATAAAGCAGCTTCTTTACCAAATAGATCTGCTGCGTATTTTTCAAGTTCATTTACAGTTGGGTCTTCACCAAACACATCGTCTCCAACACGAGCATTAATCATCAATTCCAACATTTCTGAGCTGGGTTTGGTAACTGTGTCACTTCGCAAATCAATCATAAATTCAATTTTTTGAAACAATATTAAAATAAAAATCCTGACATTCGGTTGATTGCCAGGATTTCTAATTATAAAGAATTAAT
>JBILIY010000260.1:0-3244 GCA_044368815.1 Crocinitomicaceae bacterium | reverse complement strand
TATGCTCCATCTTTGGAGTCTACCACTCACATTCAATTAAAGACAAAGGACGATTTGTTCATTGATGGAAAATGGGTAAAGCCAAAAAGCGGTAACTATTTCAAAACCATAAATCCTGCGAATGAAGAAGTGTTGGCAGAAGTCGCCCAAGCAAATGAAGCAGATGTAGATCTCGCAGTTAAAGCAGCAAGAAAAGCATATACGAATGTTTGGTCCAAAATGGCTCCATCGGAACGAGCAAAGTATATTTATCGAATTGCCCGATTGATGCAAGAGAGAGCAAGAGAGTTTTCGGTAATTGAAACGTTGGACGCTGGGAAAACAATTCGAGAATCAAGAGACGTTGACGTTCCGTTGGCGTGCAATCATTTCTTTTATTATGCCGGTTGGGCGGATAAATTGGAATATGCTTTTCCAAATCGCAAAGTTGAATCGCTCGGTGTTGCAGGTCAAATTATCCCTTGGAATTTTCCATTGTTGATGGCTGCTTGGAAAATCGCTCCAGCTCTTGCAACTGGAAACACGGTAGTTTTAAAACCGGCTGAAACTACACCACTTACTGCTTTGAAATTGGCAGAAATCATAGACGAATCAGGCTTGCCTGCAGGTGTAGTAAATATTGTAACAGGTTATGGGGATACAGGCGCGGCAATTGTCAATCATCCGGATGTCAACAAAATCGCATTCACGGGTTCAACTGCAGTTGGAAAAATTATTCAAAAGGCAATAGCGGGAACCCATAAAAAAGCTACCTTGGAACTAGGAGGGAAATCTGCCAATATCATTTTCGACGACGCACCAATAGATCAGGCGGTAGAGGGAATTGTTAATGGTATTTTCTTTAATCAAGGTCATGTTTGCTGCGCAGGATCCCGTTTATTTGTTCAGGAAAATGTCGCTGATAAAGTCATTCGGAAACTGAAACAGCGAATGGAAAGTCTTTACGTGGGGAATCCGCTTGATAAGAATACAGATATCGGCGCAATCAATTCAAAAGAACAGTTGGAAACAATTAATAAGTTCATTCAAATCGGTAAAAACGAAGGTGCAGAAATGTACCAAACAACGTGTAATTTACCTACAAAAGGATATTATTGTCCGCCAACAATTTTCACGAATGTCGCACAATCAAATATCATCGCTCAGGAAGAAATTTTTGGTCCAGTTTTGACCGTTCAAACATTTAGAACCGTAGATGAGGTGATTCAAAAGGCGAATAATTCCCCCTATGGGCTTGCCGCCGGTGTTTGGACAGATAAAGGCTCTCGTATTTTTAATCTCACAACAAAGCTACGCGCAGGAGTTGTTTGGGCGAACACTTACAACAAATTTGACCCATCCTCACCGTTCGGTGGATACAAAGAAAGTGGTTTTGGTCGAGAAGGAGGTATGCACGGTCTGAGCGGATATGTTAAGCTGAATGATTAGAATTAATTGGTAATTGTAAGACTCTCCAATTTCGACTCAGATTTCATTGTTCTGAAATGAAAAGTCGTTCTAAATGACTCGCTTTTAACTACATAGTTCCCTACTGCGAAAATTCCATCCGATGTTTCCTTTCCTCGAAAGATGAAGGAAAAAGCACCCTTAGGTTTTTTAGTGAAGAAATCACTTAAAATTAATTGTGCTTGAGATTGAGAATATGCACCTTCCTTACCTAAAATATTTAGCAGAACTTTTTCCGTTCCAAGGTTTATTATTGATTTCGCATCATTTGATTCCATCGCTTTTTCAAGCGCACCGTAAGGAATGTCACTTGTTGTGGTTAATAAAATTACTAAAGACGCGACAAGTTTGATTAGGGCATTCATGACTTCCTCCTTTAACAAAAATAATGCCGAGAATATAAAAATGAGTAAAGAGTTTTCTAAGTCATTTTATTCTAATGAATGGAAAATTACTCATTTTTAGATTGAATAGTTTACAAATATTTTGTTTTTTTGCAAAAAAAATAAATATGAAATTCAATAATATCCTCATTTTATTTGCTCTTCTTTCCATGAGCGTTTCATGTAAATTAATTTTCAAACCTGTTGAAAATCCACAAGGTAATTCTACAGAGTTTAATGGTAAAGGAAGTCCTACTTACAAATTGAATGGAAAACTTGCGGAGAAAGTTGTTGTTAATGATGCCAAACCACCTGCGAACTATATGGCTTGCAAGGTTCCTGTTCCTGTTGCAACGAAAGATTTGAAATCAACAAATTTATCCGCTTTCTCACTCGAGTCATACAACGCAAGAGTAACTTCAAATGAAGGTAGTATAAGCTATACGTTTTATGATCCCATTTCAAATGGATACGTGAATGAAATAAATAAAAAGTCAATTGTTGGCATACGAATTATTAAGGATTCGTTAAGTTGTAAAGTAATGAATTACAAGTTTACTCAAACGGTTCAAGGAAAAAGAAGTCCATTGTCAATTGTTTTTCTTTTGGATCATAGCGGTTCAATGGGTGATGATCGGGCGAATATTTTACAGGAAGCGTTGGATTCTGCAATAAATTTCAAGCATCCAGATGATGAAATTACCATTATAAAATTTGACAATACTGTAAAGAATCTCATCACATCGAAGGATAAATCTCAGCTAAGATCATTTTTACGTCCTACATCAGGCTTGTCCGGTTTTGGATCCGCTACAGCAATACAAGACGCCATTAAATTGGGTATTGATATTCAAATGAAATCCACATTGAAGGAGAAGTTAATCGTATTGTTGACAGATGGTTGTGAAAATTCATCTCAACTCGCGACCGATCTAGTGCAGTTAGTTACAGAAGCAAAGAAATCCAAGGTTATCGTTAATTCTATCGGCTTTGGTCAATACGTTGATGTTCCTTATTTATCTTTTATTAGTCAGGAAACAGGCGGTTATTTTAGGCAATTATTTTCGAGGAACGAAATGTCCAATGTGTTTAATCACATTATGTATCGGGTTAATAATAATTTCAAAATAAATTTTAGTCCTTGTATGTTTGGAGATAGTTTGAAATTAGTTACTCAGGTAAAGTTGGGTGATAGCGTTTACACAAATGAACGATATGTATTTAACTCCTTTAGTCTTGGTGAAAGTATCGAATTGAATGTGCTTTTTGACGTTGATAAATTCAACATAAAAAAGGAGTATGAATCTGAATTAAAGAGTTTCATCGATTTCTTGAAGAAATACCCAAATGTTCAAGTTGAAATTGCGGGACATACAGATTCAGATGCCGATGAAAAGCATAACCAGAAATTATCG
>JBILIY010000353.1:0-2556 GCA_044368815.1 Crocinitomicaceae bacterium | reverse complement strand
TTAAATTTATGTACTACTTTTTTATTTAACTCGAAAGGAAGATTTTCTGAATAAACCAAGTTCTTTCCAGATACGACGTCTTTAAACCAATTTAATTCGACGGAAGAAAGTTTATCTTCATTAAAATTTTTGATGAAAAAGTATGAAATTCCGTACTTAGAGAGAAAATAATTAACGATTTCAGTTCTTAAAAGCCCATATTTAGTCGAATTTACCTGCTTAAAATTTCGACATTCCTCAGGTTTGAAATTTTCAAATAATTTCGAGTTCAATTTGTATATAAAATAGAGTTTATCTAAGTCTAATGCGTTCATTTTTACCAGGAATTCTGCAGGGAATTTATTCAGAAACATAACTAAAAATTCTCTAAATTGTTCCTCTCGAGCGAAAAAATCCTTTTTACTATTCGACAATTGAATTAAGAACATTTCAAATACCTTAGGCTCGGCTTTTGACTTTTTAAGAATGGAAAATAATTTTAATATGGAGCCTAAAGACTTAATTTTTCCATCAATTGCAAAATGTCCTAGAGTATTACTTCCTAATTGATAATGGGTTAATGATCTAAGAACCATTTCCTTCGAATGATTCAATAAAAAGCCAAAAAGAATATTATAGTTTTCGTAATTAGATTCTTTAAAAAGTAATTTCGCGATTTTTGAAAAAGCTAATAGCTGCGGTTGTTTCGATTTTAAATCGTCTCTAGTATTAAGACTAAAGAAATGCAAATAGTGCTCCCAAAACTTTGGGTCATTGACAAAATCTTGCGTTCCCAATTCTTTGAAAGTAAATTCCAAACAATTAAAAACGTATTGATTTATATTGAATTTACGAAATAAAAGTAGTGTGCTTGAAATAGTTAAGAGTGGGAAATTAGTTTCGGAATAAAGGTGATTAAGTGCTTGAAAAAATTGTAACTCCTTGCCCCTGTTTTCTTGTCTAATTACTGAGCTAATACCTGAACGATAGTTAAAAATGCGTGTTTCATCTTTTGACAAAACTCGTCGGTGCGGATTTCCACCACTTGTAATTTCTCTATTTAATTCAAGGAATATTTGTTTTTGATTCATTAAGTCAAAGTAGAATTATGAATTAGTGTAGAATGTAAGATTTAGAGTGCAGAGTGCAGAGTGGAGAGTGTAGAGTGTAGAATGTAGAGTGTAGAGTGTAGAATGTAGAGTGTAGAGTGTAGAGTGTAAGATGTAGTATTTAGAATGTAGAATGTAGAATGTAGAATTGAAAGAAAATTTATTTTCATTTTTTCAATTCCATTTTCTTACTTCTCTCATCATCCTCATTCATTTTCTTGTATTTCTCCATCATTTTTGGTGTTAAAAAAACAAAGAGAATTACCGTTACAAGAATTGCAAAAACCAAAACGGAATCATCAATAGGAAATTGAATTTTAACTTGTCTTTTAAAAATAGAAAAAACTAGTAATCCAATTAATCCCAAAAAATTTAGAAGCATTAAGACATAAGCTCCTGGCCAATGCATTATAGAGAAAATAATGCTTACCATTAAAATAAATAACCACGTATAAAATAGTCGCTCAGATATATTTAATCCTGCCTTAAAAATGGAATACATAAAGTAGATTGAAAATGTCATTAATCCCATTTCAAAAAGAATAAAGTCTCCTGGGATACGCGGGCTAGAAAATAGTAAGTGAGCAATAATTGAAATTGAACCTAAGCTAAAAATGACCAAAGAACAAACTCGTGAATAAGTTAACATTTTCTTGAATACCAAAGAATTATAAAAAGGTGAATCAAATAAACCAGACATAATTAGAATTTTAAAATGAATATACGGATAAGAATACGTCTGTTTAGATTGTTTATAACAAAACCCATCGAAATCTGGTAAAAAAAAATATGAGTTACAGCTATTTGCAATGCTTATTCTTCCGAGCTAACGGTTCCATTTTATCTCCTTAAATTCATCCGTGATGTTCGTCTGGATGCACCAATTTAAAGGCTTCAATCACGGAATCATAACATCTGCAACTTGAATCTAATTGAAGTATAAGCTTTTTGAAATATTTCTTACATTTATTATCTATACCGGAAGACGAAAAATCAGTAGACAAAATCTTCAAAATGTTAAAACATTGAAAATCAAATTCCCTCGTAAAATTTAGCATATCGAAAACTTGATTTAATTGTTCAAATTCAATTTTAATTATGTCATCATTCCTATCTGAACCCGCGAAAAGGCTTTTATAAGCCGTATAATGCCAAGTTTGATAAGGCTCGAGCCATAAAAACAATTCCCAATGCAAGCCTCCAATTTTATTACAATAATAATTAGTGAAAATCTCAGTAAATACCTCGTGATAAGCTACTGAATCATCGTCGAGATAAATAAATTCTTTCAATTGTTTCGTATATTTTTGTTCAGATCCTAAACCAAAATTTCTTGAAACTTTTTGTAATTCATTAAATTTCTGAGTTGCTAAAGGAGAAATCCCTACATCAACTAACCAATGAACGAATTCATGTATTAATACTAATTCACACAATGCCTCGAAACATGCTTTTTTGAGTTCAATAG
>JBILIY010000259.1:0-3266 GCA_044368815.1 Crocinitomicaceae bacterium | reverse complement strand
TTGAAATTGAGATGGGTAGGCGAAAATTAAAAATCAATGAATACGAAGATCGAATTATTGATATCGACATTATTTTTTATGAAAATGAAATTGTAAAAGAGCCAAATGTCAAGATTCCACACACAAGTTTTAGAAAACGGGATTTTGTGTTATTCCCTTTGAATCAGATTTCAAATCATATTGATCCTGAAACATTTATATCAATAAGTCAGTTCACAAAATAATGTTTAAAAGATTTTTTTAAAATTTCCTAAGAACACATTCTGTATTTATTTTGTTCTTATTTTTGCACCAATTAAAAAAATGAAATTAAAATGAAAAGAATAGTATTAGTTTCCTCAATGGGTTTGTTGCTGGCTTCTTTGCCATCTTGTGATTTGGTTAAGGACTTTACATATAATGTGTCCCCCAATCCATTGGAAATGCATGGTGATAGTGTTAAAATGTCTGTAGTAGTCAATATTCCTCAAAAAGGAATAAAGAAAAAAGTGAAAGCAGAAATAACTCCTAAATTAGGGATCAAATCTCTTGGAACATGGCAAGTTCAAGGTGAGAAAATCACAGGTAATGGTCAAACCATACCATTCAAACCGGGAGGTTCTGCGACTTTTGATCTTACGATTCCTTATGATGCTTCATTTGAAGCTGCCGATTTAAAAATTACTGGTAAAATCTTCAAAGGCACGAAAGACAAAGGAGCTTTACCTGAATTGAAAATTGCTGATGCTACTATTATTACTCCTTTACTTGTAAAGAAAGAGTTCAAAATGATTTTGGAAGATGATAAAATCGTTCGAAGTGAAAATAAATCTTTTGAATCGAAAATAAATTTTGATAGAGCAAAGTCAGTAGTGAAACCGAATGAGTTAAAAGACAAGGATATCCTTGATATGATAGATTGGTTTAAAAAAGCTCAGGCGAATCCAAAAATTACAATTAATTCCATTGAAATCAAAGGATATGCTTCTCCAGATGGAGAGGAATCGAAAAATGATATGCTTTCAGCGGATCGTTCTCGAGAGGCTAGAACAGCGATTATTTCCATTATGAAAAAGGAAAAATTAACAGCCTATACAGATACTTCAAAATACATTACTTCAAAATTTGGTGAGGATTTTGAAGGATTTAAATCACAATTAGCATTAACAACAACAATTGCTGAAGCTGACAAAAATTTGTTTATTCGTGTTTTGGAAATGTCTAAAGATCCAAAACAGCGTGAAACAGAAATGATTAATTTAGGTAAGTCATACCAACAGTTAGAAAAAGACGTTTTTCCTGCAATTAGAAGAACAATAATTACTGTAAATTATACACTTGCTGGTTTAACTGACGAAGAATTGAAGGCAGCGTCGGTTTCTAATCCTGAGTCTTTGGGTGTTGAAGAGTTGTTGTTTGTAGCTGGTCTAACGAATGATGTGAATGAGAAAGCTCGTATTTATGAAATTGCCGCTAAGAATTATTCTGCTGATTATAGAACACACAATAATTTTGGCGCAGTTCGATTCCTTCAAAACAAAATCCCAGATGCAAAGATTAGTTTGGAAAAAGCTAATCAAGTGAAGGATAATGCCAATACAAAAAACAATTTGGCTGGAATTGCAATTCTAGAAGGTGATCGTTCGGCATCGAGAAAATTAATCAATCAAGCTAAAGGAGCGAAAGATGGAAATGCTGTTTCATACAACACAGCAATACTGGATATTCTTGATGGAAAATATGCTAGCGGTGCAAGTTTGAAAGAAGCTTCATTTAATAAGGCATTGGCGGCTACTTTATCAAATAAGTATGATGAGGCTAAAAAAGCATTGTCTGGAAATGAAACGGCAGAAGCTCACTACCTAAGAGCAATAATTGCACAAAGAAGTGGTGAGGGAACGGACGCGGTTGTGAATCACTTGAAAAGCGCTTTTGCGAAGGATTCTTCTCTTAAAGAAAAGGCTGGACGTGATAGAGAATTTATTAAAATCTTTAAAGATTCGAATTTCAGTTCTGCAATAAAATAATCTTAAAATATTATTGGTTAAAGTCCTGGGAATTTCTCAGGACTTTTTTTTGCAAGTAAATTTGTTCAAGTTGCCCTGGACAAGCAATTAAATGCGATTCACATTTTAAAGATTCAATATCCATTAGTGTCGAATAACCGCAATATCCGAATATTCTTTTTGCGTTAACAATAAAATTATCTGTGTCTTTCCAGTTTTTGGAATTATGAAAATTAACTTTTTTATTTATTTTCTTTAAAATTTCAAAAGCCTTATCGTTCCCAATAATTAGTTCAATCTCACCGGTTTTAATTTTACTATTAAAGTATTCGAACAGTTGCGAATAATATGAGGTTGGACCTGAAACAATAAGAACACCTTTTTCCCTAACTTTTTCAGACATTAAATCTTCGAATCGAGATAAGAGACCTATAAACATTGAATTAGGAAAATTTTGATTGTCTGAAAGTTTCCCCGCTAATCGTTGAAATTCATCATCTACAATCCACTGAAAGTTAAATTTTGAGACTAGACTTTTGTGTGGCGCTTGAATAGCTTTGAAATACCAGGGTAATGGTAATTGAAGTTGATGAGTCATAAAAATAGAAATACACTTTTCAGAACGAAATCCGTAACGGTGATCAGAAATAGCAATATCTATTCCATAGTCATCAATGAGGTTATTTACCTCTAAAAGTTCTAGTTTATGCCTTTTTTTTAGTTTTTTTAAATTGAACACTGAATCCAAAATGAAATTTCCACGACCCTTAAATCGAAAGGGATATCCTTCATGAAGAATATAAGTAATTTCTTTTTTAAAATAGGATTCGAAAACGATTCTTTGACTATCCGAACAAGCAATGAAAATTTGATTGTTTTGTTTTGTGAGTTTTTTTATCAAAGGTATGCATCGCGAAACATGACCCATCCCCCAATTTAGCGGACTAATTAAAATTTTTTTCCCGAAAATATCTGTTGGATACATTTGACAAATATTTTTAAAATTAATTAAAAAAAGGCGCCAAATTCCATGGATTAGTTAATTTTAGGTTCTTAAAAATTAGACTTATGTTTGACAACAACGAATTTAGAAAATATGCTACCAAACACATGGGTATCAACAGCATGTTTGTAGACCATTACATTGAATCTTCGATGACTCCATATATTATTGAAGAGCGACCATTGAATATGACTCAAATGGACGTATTCTCAAGATTGATGATGGATCGAATAATCTTTCTTGGAACAGGAATTAATGATCAAGTAGCTAATATAATT
>JBILIY010000258.1:0-3273 GCA_044368815.1 Crocinitomicaceae bacterium | reverse complement strand
CATTAGAGGTAAGAATTGGAAAATTAAATTTGGGTGGAGAAAATCCGATCCGTTTGCAGTCAATGACTACTTCTGATACAATGGATACCCACAAATCCGTTGAACAATCCATTCGTATGATTGACGCTGGTTGCGAGTTGGTTCGTCTAACTGCACCTAGTAAAAATGAAGCTGAAAATCTTGGAATAATTCGAGCAGAATTGACTAAACTTGGATATGATGCGCCTTTGGTTGCAGATATTCATTTTACTCCTAACGCAGCGGAAATTGCAGCGAAACTGGTTCAAAAAGTTCGGGTTAACCCAGGGAATTATGCGGATAAAAAGAAGTTTGAGGAAATTGAATACACTAACGAAAGTTATCTAGCTGAACTGAGACGAATTGAGGATAAATTCACTCCATTAGTTTTGCTATGTAAAGAACATGGAACTGCAATGCGAATTGGTACCAATCATGGGTCGCTTTCAGATCGGATTTTGAGTCGATACGGTGATACGCCCGAAGGAATGGTGGAATCAGCTATGGAATTCATCCGAATTTGCGAGAAAAATGATTTTTATCAGTTGGTAATTTCGATGAAAGCTAGTAACACGCTTGTGATGGTTCAAGCATATCGTTTGCTTGCTGCTGAAATGTTGAAAAATGGCAAATGCTATCCCTTGCACTTAGGTGTTACGGAAGCAGGTGACGGTGAAGACGGTAGAATAAAATCAGCGGTTGGAATTGGAGCATTGCTCGAAGATGGCTTAGGCGATACAATTCGTGTCTCATTGACTGAAGAACCAGAGTTTGAGATTCCTGTTGCTCGAAAATTAGCTGAGAAATTTAATCATACCAATGTTTTTGAGCTTCCAGAATTTAAAGCTGAATTGCCATATAATCCATATGCTTATCAAAGAAGACATTCTTCAGAAATTCATAACATTGGAGGAAAACAAGTTCCAGTAGTTGTAGCTGATTGTTCCAAAAAAGAACATATTTCTCCAGCAAATTTCTATGGATTTGGTTATAATTATTCGGTTCAATTGGATAAATGGAACATTCAAGACATAGCCGCGGATTACGTTTACATTGGTCAAAATAAGTTGGACTTTGAAGTCCCTGGAACGCTCGGTGTTATTTGTGACTTTGAGAACTGGAAAGTAAATTATTCTCAAAAACAAGGATTTTATCCATTCGTACAGGCCGAAAAATTAAATGAAATAGGGTTTGAACAGGTAGCTTTTTGTATTTTGAAGCCTGAAGAAAAAATACCTTCTGAAATTACGAATTATCGAAATTTGATTTTAGTTTTAGAGACCAATTACACCAATAAAACTCAGTTATTCCGTAATTTTTTCATTCAACTAGCTAAGCAAAAAATAGAATTACCGGTAATCTTGCGCTTGGATTCGAACGAAAAAGATGCTGAAACTTTTCAACTATATGTTTCGAGTGACGCAGGATCTGTTTTGATTGATGGTTTTGGCGACGGACTTTGGATTTCAGCTTTGCAGCCATCAACGTTAGTAAATTCAACAGCTTTTGGAATTTTACAAGCTACACGCACTCGAATTTCTAAGACTGAATATATTTCTTGTCCTTCATGTGGCCGAACGTTATTTGATTTACAGGAAACAACAGCCAAAATTCGCGAACGAACTTCACATTTGAAGGGAGTTAAAATTGGAATCATGGGTTGCATCGTGAATGGTCCTGGTGAAATGGCCGATGCGGATTACGGTTATGTCGGAACAGGTCCAGGTAAAATTAATTTATACAAAGAAAAAACGGTTGTCCGCAAAAACGTTCCAGAAAACGAGGCGGTTCAGGCTTTGGTTGATTTAATTAAGGAACATGGTGATTGGGTGGAGGTTGCTAATTGAAAAATTAACAAGTACCCATTCTCTTTTCTAACAGCTCAATTGCTAACTGATAAGTTCGAGCTGTGTTAATCTTAAAAAACAGGAAAATGTCCATTGGGGCATGGATGCAAAGTAAATAGTAGAAAAACCACTCTTGCTGTATACCTAAATAACAAACAAGTGAAACGAGATGAGAAAAAAGAACCCAGTTAACGTTTCTTTTTAAATTTTTGAATTGAATTTCCCTGCAAAATCCCAACTCTTGTATTAGTTCTCTTTTTTCGAAAACAGTTAACGTGTTAAAATAATCCGTCAAATCAACTCCTGTGGGAATTGCATTCAATAGGCTGGCTTCAGATTTTATCATGGTGTATTTAAATTTTAATTGAGATTCAACTTGCCTGAGCAAGTTGAATCTGTATGTGGTCGAAAAGATCTTCCTTTATGTAAGTAAGTAAACTCTGAAAACGACTTTTGTTACTTAGTCTTGAAAAAGAGGACCGGATACTCTCGTTGGTTTTTATTATTTCAAGTGTTCGTTTTCCGTTTTTGTAGTGGCCCGTTAAGATGAGTATTCCCGGCTGAGCGGGAAGTGAGTCGATGATTCTCTGGTAGTTCATTCTCGTAATTTCCAGATCCTCCTCAAGTTTGTAAGTCTTGCCGGTTTTGTTTGTTAACGATTCGCCGGTCTCGATTCGTTTGTGAGAAATCTTGAAGATTTGCTCTGTGCCTTTAATAGGCTTAATTGGTTTTTGATTCATTTATTTTGGTTTATTGGTTACTTTTTTAAATCCATAGTGGATTCGGAGCAAACTAGTTTAATACATCTTGCTGCGTCTTTTAAAAATAAAAGAGTCGTTACCCTTTTAGGCAATAAATTTTAAATGAAAATTGTTGGATCGATCTACTTAACGCAGTTCATCTTTGTTTATAACATAATCTTTAAAAAAAATTCAATTTTTATATTGTCTAAGTGAAAAACAAAAGAGCAAATCATTTGAACTTTTTTCTTTTCTTTGTATTCTACTTTTCAAACCAACCTACTCATGTATAAAACCGCGTTAATTGCCGGAGGTACCGGATTCGTCGGACGTAAATTAAGTTCTGTTTTAAAGGAACGTGGATTCCGTGTCTACAAATTATCTCGAAAAAAAACGAGTCGAAGAGGTTATATTCATTGGGATCCAAATCTTCAAACAATTGATTCAAAAAATTTATCCAAGATTAACGTAATTATCAATTTGTTGGGGGCAAACATAGCGGAAAAGAGATGGACAGAATCACGAAAAAAGGAGTTGATTGATTCGCGTGTTAGAACCACTAATTTTCTCAGGATTCTAGCTTCTCAAATGCCTAACCTAGAATATTACGTTTCAGCATCTGGCATCAATTGTTACGGTCCAGAAACAGATAAGGTACATTCAGAAAC
>JBILIY010000257.1:0-3293 GCA_044368815.1 Crocinitomicaceae bacterium | reverse complement strand
CATCACGGCTAATAGATCCAAAAAGTCCAGCTTTTGTAACTATTTCAGGGTTTTTTGGATCCACTGTAATTCTTGAAAAATAAAACGGTCTAACTGTTAAAGCGAAATCGCCATTCAAAAATTTCCAATTCGCACCTCCATCATCTGATCGATATAAGCCTTTTTCCTCTTTTTTCTCCGCTTCCATAACCGCATAGACAATTTGAGGATTTGATGGTGCTATCGTTACGGCGATTCTCCCTAATTTTCCTTTCGGTAGACCATTTTGCAATTTTTGCCACGTTTTTCCACCGTCATTAGATTTATACAAAGCACTATTCATTCCACCTGAATTGAATGAATGGGCTGTTCTTCTAAATTCCCAAAAAGCTGCGTAAAGCACCTCCGGATTGGATGGATCCATGACTAATTCGGAGCAACCGGTCGAATTATTCACAAAAAGAATTTTATTCCATGTTTTTCCACCGTCTTCCGTTTTGTAAACTCCGCGGTCATCGCTATTGCCCCACAAGGCGCCAAGCGCAGCAGCGTAAATAATATTCGAATTATTAGGATGAATTTGAATGGACGCAATGCGGTCTGATTTTTCAAGACCCATTTTTGTCCAGTTTTTACCTCCATCCGTCGTTTTGTAGATGCCATCGCCCATAGAAACGCTGTTGCGTGTCCACGTTTCACCTGTACCAACCCAATACGTGTTATCCGGATCGTTCGGATCAATGGTTACAACTCCAATTGATTGACAATATCCATCAAATATAGAATTAAAACGAACACCGCCGTCTTGTGATTTCCAAACACCACCTCCAGCAGAACCTATTAAAACGATATTAGAATTCTTAGGATGAAGTTCAACATCGGAAACACGTCCACTCATCAACGCTGGACCAATATGTCGAGCTTTTAGATCGCCAAAATATTCCCCTGCTATCATTTTCTCTTGCGAAAAGGCAGACAAAGACACACCCGATAAGAGTGCACAAAACGCTATTCGAATCATACGTATAAATTATTTCTTAGGAAACTTAAAATCTTTTTCGTCGAAAGTTGGGTTGATTTCAACTTTTTCAAATTGAATAACTTGTGCACCTTCGTCTTTTATTCCATTACTATTGGAAAACGCAATGTAAACACCATTTACTTCTTGATAGTCGCTGAATTTAGCTTGTGAAATTTTACCTTTCATTTCACCTTCCTTGATTTCAGCTTCAACTAAAACAGGAACATTATTTTCTTTATCCAAGTAGTAAAACTCAACATTTGGAACTTCCTTTCCTTCAACTAACATCGTTTTTTTCTCCAATTTGATTTTGTTGCACTCAGTCCCCTCTATTTTTTCAGTTCCTAGAAGCGTAGCACTATAACCCAACGATTTGTAATTGATCAAGGCATTTGGAAATTCTTTCATCGCTCGTTTAGCATTTTCGGAAGTCTCTGCAGTCCCTTCTTCAGGCTCCATAGTCATAAAATTGGTTGACCAACTTTTTTCTCCGTCAAAAGCACCCATCGTCATCGTATTACCCATAAAAGTAACTTTTGTATACATGCGACCATCTCTCAAAGTAACCACTTCAACTGGTATTTTCATTCCCCCTTGCTCTACGTTTGCGGTCATGCGCATTCCATTTACGGCATCCCATTTTTTGCCACCAATCGCTTCGTGGTAGGATTTAATGATTTCATCAACATTTTGAGCTACTAGCGACTGAACAGAAGCAAAAGCCAAGAATAAAAAGAGTAATTTTTTCATTTTCAATAAATTTAGTTAATCAAAGATAGTTTACTTTTCCAATTATGTGGAAAGAATGGGATGATTGGTTTGTTAGGTTGATGAAACCGAATTAAATGCGTTCGACGAATTACTTCTTGAAATTCCCCGCAACAATCAAATCTTTCGTCCCATGCGTCCAAGAATAGAAGCCTTCACCAGATTTCACTCCTTTTTTACCAGCCGTAACCATATTTACTAATAACGGACAAGGAGCGTATTTTGGGTTGCCGAAGCCATCGTGTAACACATTTAAAATTGCCAAGCAAACATCCAAGCCAATGAAATCAGCCAATTGAAGAGGACCCATCGGGTGAGCCATTCCTAATTTCATAACCGTATCGATTTCTTCGACGCCTGCAACGCCTTCATACAACGTATAAATCGCTTCATTAATCATTGGCATTAAAATTCTGTTCGCTACAAAACCCGGGTAGTCGTTCACTTCAACTGGAACTTTCGCCAATTTTTTTGAAGTTTCCATGATTAGTTCGGTAACCTCGTCTGAAGTGGAGTATCCGCGAATGATTTCAACTAGTTTCATCACAGGAACTGGATTCATGAAGTGCATTCCGATGACTTTATCAGCGCGATTAGTGACAGATGCAATTTTTGTAATTGAAATGGAAGACGTATTCGTAGCCAAAATCACAGATGGATCAGTAACTTCATCTAATTCTTTGAAAATCTTAAGTTTTAAATCAATATTTTCTGTTGCCGCTTCCACAACCAATTGAACACCTGAAACACCTTCTTGAATTGACGTAAAGGTTTTCAAATTATTCAATGTAGCAGTTTTTTCATCCTCAGTTAGAGATCCTTTCGCAACTTGGCGATCTAAATTCTTCCCAATTGTTGCAATTGCCTTTTCCAAAGCGGGAGCCGATACATCAATTAAATTAACGTGATAACCAAATTGCGCAAATACGTGAGCGATTCCATTTCCCATCGTTCCGGCGCCAATAACAGCGACATTTTTCATTTTTTAGTTTTTTGATGAGCAAATATAACAACTTGGATTTTATGGAAAGTCTTTCAAATCGGTAATAGTTAACAATTCAACGAGGAAAGCTTCTTTCATAGCTATTATCGAAGTGTCTGATTTTGGGTAAATTTGTTTCAATGTCGCCTTTTAATGTCAATTTCAAGTCAATTTTTAGCGAGTCCAGGAATCTTGTTCGATTCTTATTCTTTGCTTGGCTTTTAACCTTGCCTTTTGGCTCGAATATTGGCGGATTTTCAATCGGGTTACTAACGATTTACCCAAATTTGATAGTCACTTTAGCAATTTTGCCTTTTTGTTTAATTGCGGTTAAAAAATTCAATCGCTTTGAAATAATAATTCTAAGTTTTTTATTCATTTGGTTGCTTTCTGCTGTTATTTCGAGCTCATTAAATGGATTTTCGTCGGAGGCTATTTTCGATATTCGATCCTTGATTATGCAATTTATGTTTGGCTTCGTTTTGATTGGTTCATTTCATATTTTGGATAAGGAAAAATTTTTAAGGCTTGTCAAATTGGGAG
>JBILIY010000016.1:0-10994 GCA_044368815.1 Crocinitomicaceae bacterium | reverse complement strand
CGTAACTACTGGGAAATATAAGAGTAAGAAAAGCAAAAAGAATAAAAAATTCGATTGATGCAACTTGGAAGAATCAATGAATTAACAATCGATCGACTAACTCCACCAGGAGCGTATCTTTTCGACCAGCAAGGAAACGAAGTTCTGTTACCCAAAAAGTACTTGCTACCTGAACATATAGAAGGTTCCCAAGTTTCTGTGTTTGTATTGAAAGATTCGGAGAATAGAATTGTAGCTACAACCGAAACCCCTCTAATTCTTTTGGGCGACTTTACTTATCTCGAAGTCGTTCACAATAATCCTTTCGGAACTTTCGTGGATTGGGGACTAGATAAAGATTTAATGGTTCCATACGGAGAACAAACACATCGCCTTGAAGAAGGAGAAAAATATCTTTTTACGCTTCGCTATGATCAAGCCACTGACAGACTTTTCGGAAGTATGAAAGTGAAAAAAATGCTTGAACCATGTATTGAGGAACTTACAGATCAAGAAGTAGAATTGCTCATATGTGAACCTACACAATTGGGTAGAAACGTAATCGTCAACAATCGATACTCGGGATTGATTTTTAATACTGACATTACCAAAAGTATTCAACGAGGAGATCGACTAATTGGGTTTGTTAAAAATGTTCGTGAAGACGGAAAACTGGATATAACCCTTGAACCTAATTCTTTTGTAAAATACGATCAAGCAACCGATAAAATTCTTCAAATTCTTCAAAAAAATCCCAAACTTGAACTTTCAGACAAATCTGATCCTGATGAAATAAGAGAAAAGATTGGCATGAGCAAAAAAACCTTTAAACAAGCGATAGGCAAGCTTTTTAAAGCTAAAAAAATCATCATTTATCCGAATTACATAGAATTAAATCATTGATAAGCTATCGTAAGAATTGTTAAAAATTCAATCGTGAGGCATCTCGTTTAATTTTTATTTTACTTTTATTCTGTATTTGACTTCATTTTGGAAAACTTCAAAGAGAATAAAAGAGAACTAGACAAAGAGCTTGAACGATTCGTTACCTTGCTTAATCAGCTATTACCACATTATCATGCGCTTTTGAAGAAGAAAGACTTATCTCCTGATGAATTGCAACGACTGGGGGACATCGAACATTATTTACTTGGTGTCAACGCGAAGATTATTGATATAAAGGGGAAATTGGAGCAAGATTTATTCGGACAATCCTTGGACACTTACTACAAGCTCAAAGAAAACGCGAAAAAAGGCGATGTTAATTCAAAATTAAAACTTGAAAAAATGCGTGAAGTTTTTATTGAAGCTTTAAAATCGGGGGAGATTGTCAATTTTAATTAAACATAAACCTTTAATTCTTATTTAAAAAAATGGGGACCTATATGAAGTCCCCATTTTTACTTTTCTTACTATTCAATTATTTTAAATCAAATCGATCGAGATTCATCACTTTGGTCCAAGCGGCAATGAAATCCTTGACCATTTTTTCCTTAGCATCTTCACTTGCATAAACCTCGGCTAATGCTCTTAATTCAGAATTTGAACCGAAAATCAAATCAGCTCGTGTCGCCGTCCACTTTATATTTCCAGTTTTTCGGTCACGACCTTCAAATGTTAACTTACTCGCATCAGCTGGTTTCCATTCAGTTGACATATCCAATAAATTCACAAAAAACTCATTAGTCAATTTATCTTTGCTCGTTACGAGTATTCCTTTATTCGATTGATCGTAATTCGCATTTAACGATCTCATTCCACCGATTAATGCTGTCATTTCAGGAGCGGAAAGCGTCAATAATTGAGCTTTATCAACTAAAAGCTCTTCCGTAGAAAGTGTGTATTCATTTTTCTGATAATTTCTGAATCCATCGGCAATAGGTTCCAAAACTGCCATTCCTTTTATATCTGTTTGCTCTTGACTAGCATCCATGCGGCCAGGTGTAAAAGGCACCACAACCGCATAGCCTGCATTTTTAGCTGCTTTTTCAACGGCTGCGCCTCCACCTAATACAATCAAATCAGACATTGAAATTTTCTTGCCATTTTTTGCTTTTATATTAAAATCTAACTGGATCTTTTCAAGGACACTCAATACTCGATTTAATTGTTGCGGATTATTTACCTCCCAATTTCGTTGCGGTTGAAGTCGAATTCGAGCACCATTTGCACCTCCCCTTCTATCAGAACCTCTATAAGTTGATGCAGATGCCCATGCGGTTGAAACCAATTCAGAAATTGTCAATCCCGAAGAAAGGATTTGAGACTTTAACAACTCGATGTCCTTCATATCAACAACTGGGTGATTCAATGCAGGAATAGGATCTTGCCAAATTAAATTCTCCTTCGGTTTCTCAGGACCGAGATACGTTGTATTAGGACCCATATCTCGATGAGTTAACTTAAACCAAGCTCGTGCAAAAGCATCCGCAAATTGATCTGGATTATCCAAAAAGCGCTTTGAAATCGGTCCATAAATGCTATCATATCGCATTGATAAATCCGTTGTCAACATCGTTGGTTTATGTTTTAAATTCGGATCGAATGCATCAGGAATTTTAGCCTCAGCATTTTTAGCAACCCACTGATTTGCACCTGCTGGACTTTTAGTTAATTCCCATTCATTACCGAACAGTATTTTAAAGTAACCATGACCCCATTTCGTTGGTGTAGACGTCCAAGTAACTTCAAGACCTGATGTTATTGCATCTTTTCCTGTTCCTGTTCCATAAGAACTTTTCCAACCAAAACCTTGTTCCTCGATTGGTGCTGCTTCTGGATCTGCACCTACGTTAGACGCCGGACCTGCTCCGTGCGCTTTTCCAAAAGTATGTCCTCCTGCAATCAAGGCAACCGTTTCTTCATCGTTCATTCCCATGCGACCAAAGGTTTCACGAATGTCTTTTGCAGCGGCCATAAAATCAGGTTTACCATTTGGACCTTCTGGATTTACATAAATAAGTCCCATTTGAACCGCAGCTAAAGGATTTTCTAATTTTCTGCCATCGGAATAACGGTTATCGTCTAACCATTTCTTCTCCTTGCCCCAATAGACATGAGATTCCGGTTCCCACACATCTTCTCGCCCACCAGCAAATCCGAATGTTTTGAATCCCATGTCTTCCAAAGCAACGTTTCCGGTCAAGACCATTAAATCAGCCCACGAAATTTTATTTCCATATTTCATTTTAATAGGCCAAAGTAATCGACGTGCTTTGTCAAGATTTCCGTTGTCAGGCCAACTATTCAAAGGAGAAAAACGCTGCTGACCGGCTCGAGATCCTCCTCGCCCATCGCCTGTTCTATATGTTCCCGCACTATGCCATGCCATTCGAATGAAAAGCGGTCCATAATGACCAAAATCTGCAGGCCACCAATCTTGAGATTGCGTTAAAACTTTACGGATATCTTCTTTCAGAGCAATGTAATCGAGACTGTTGAACGCTTTTTTATAGTCAAAATTTGTACCCATGGGATTGGATAAACTTGAATTTTGTCGCAATACACTTAAATCCAATTGATTTGGCCACCAATCTTTATTTGAATTGACGTCTCCTCGCGGAGTAACGTTATGAAAATGAGGATTTTTGGCACTGGAATAATCAACTTGATTATTCTTCGATCCTGTTTCCATGCTTTTAGTGTCAACGGAAGCTGAACCATGCATTACAGGACACTTACTCAAATTTTGAGCTTCAGATTGCGCTTGCACTGAATTCAAGCACAAAAGACTAAAGGCTATTGTAATTCGTTTCATATGTCTAAATTTTTATCAAAATTAAGTTTCAATAGGCCTTAATAACATTGCAATAATTTATATGTTCATTGAAAAATTCTATTGTCGTCTGATTTATAAAGGTTTCAATCCAAGTCAACATTTTATCTATTTTTGCTTTATGATTCCATTTTCACCTCCACGTATTGACCAACGGGTATTAGACGAAGTTAACGCAGCATTGCTAAGCGGCTGGATAACCACAGGACCTCGTACTAAATTATTCGAAAAGAAAATCACTGAGTATTGTGGCTGTAAAACTACGGTTGCTGTCAATTCATGGACCGCAGGAATGGAGGTATTTCTTCGCTGGTGGGGAATTGGCGAAGGAGACGAAGTCATCATCCCCGTTTACACCTATTGTGCGAGTGCCAACGTTGTATTACATACAGGCGCTAAACCAATCATGGTCGACATCGGTTCGGAGGATTTCAATATCTCAATTGCTAAAATTAGGGAAGCCATTACTCCTCGGACAAAAGTGATTATGCCAGTCGATATTTCTGGTTTTCCATGTGATTATGATGCAATTTATAGATTGGTTGAGGAATTTAAAGGTGAGTTTATTCCTGCAAATGAAAAACAAGCAAAACTAGGTCGAATTTTAATAGCTGCTGATGCGGCTCACAGTTTTGGAGCAGACTATCAAGGTAAAAAATCAGGTGCATTAGCCGATGCTACTTGTTTTTCATTTCATGCGGTAAAAAACCTCACAACAGCCGAAGGAGGTGCAGTTTGTTTTAACCTTCCTAAAAATTTTGATCACGAGGAAATTTACAAAGAGTTTTGTATAAAGATATTACACGGTCAATCAAAAGACGCTTTAGCAAAAACGGTAAAAGGCGCTTGGCGATATGATGTACTTGAACCAGGTTACAAATGCAATATGACGGATATTCAAGCGGCAATTGGCCTTGTAGAATTAGAACGCTACGGAGAAAATTTATCCCGAAGAAAAGAAATTTTTAAGAAGTATGATTTAGCTTTCCAGAATGAACCATGGGCAATCACTCCCAAATATATTGACGAAAATCGAGAAACATGTTATCATTTATATTTATTGAGAATCGCAAATGTTTCTGAGTCGCAACGAGATGCAATTATCCAAGAGATTTTCGAGCACGATGTGGCAGTTAATGTTCATTTTCAGCCTCTTCCGTTATTGACAGCCTACAAAAATCTTGGATATTCCATTGAAAATTATCCAGAAGCCTATTTGAAATATGCTGCTGAGATATCGTTACCTGTTTACTTCAATTTGACCGATGAACAGGTGAAAATCGTTATTGAAGCCGTTAAAAAGGCAGTTAAATCGGTAATCGCTTAATTGGTTTTTTCATTTTTAGTTAATCATCGAACATTTTGTGATGACGAGGAGCATTTTCTACTAAGTTATTCCATTCTTTCCAAGTATAATAGCGATTTTCAAATTCAAGTTCGCCATCGCTGTAAACGATTAATTGTGCATTTTTACCATGTTCAGAAAGTGATATACGAGCATAGCAATCCTTCATTTCCAAAATAGTAAGGGAAGTATCATTTCTTGGATGAAAACCATATTCCACTCCTCGATATCTCTGATTTCCTTCTAATTTCTGATGAAAAAAGGAAGCATGTTCACCTAAAAATTTCTGTATCAAATAATACGTGAAATAATCTTTCAGCTTTATTTCTCCTTGATACAAGCCATTCTCCACGAATACATCTATTTTCCAATTCAAACTATCTAGTGCGCGTAATAACGATTTAACACGTGCATTTGATGTATCGCGTTTTTCCAGTCCAATGTAATAAACCTGAGGTAATTCAAATCTCAGTGCCGTTGTTTCCACTTGATCCAATTCGAAAGTCTGGCCTTCTTTTTCGAGTGCTTTTTGAGCCATTCCAATCCAATAGGCGATGGAATCTCGTTTTTGAAGAAGTGCTTCCCACGATGCAAAGGCCATTTGCTGTGGTATTTGAACATTCGCATTTAACTTAAATTCCTTTTGCTCTTTTAAACTGAATTTATCCCAAGTGATTAGCGAATTTTTATTTTCGGGGCAACCAAGCTTATATTTTCTGGAAATAATCGTAGTTCCAGCGGTATTTTGAACTTTCCACTCTCCATTCCGTATTCCTTTATCATAATATCCAGTGGTAAGATTTCCGGACAGTGTATCTAATTCATATAATTTACGATGTAAACGACCATCAAGTAGCTCTTTATTTGAAAATAAAACACTTTTTGTACTGTATTTCTCATCAATTCTGAGGTCATTCGTTATTTCCATTTTTGATTTTATACCACCTGAACTGTAATAAATTAATGCATTTTGATAAATTTCTCCTTTTGCTTGTTTAGTGATGTTTTCGGAAAGTAAAACACCTGTTGAAGCCCATGTTTTTTGCTCATCGAAACAGGTATTATCTTTTATTGTATTATGTCGATAGCGCTCCATTTGACCATTTTGAAAATAACTCACAAAATTGGTGTCTGCATTTGGTAAGTTATTTAGTATCGATTTTAATTGACGATTATCATAATACAATTTTTCGTATTGTAATAGAGTAACGTTAGTCCAATTCATTTGGGGACTCGGTGAAAATATACAATAGCGCATGACCTTACCATTCTCATCCCATTTTGTAAGAATTCCACTTCCATCTTTTTCGATATATTTCTCTTCGATTTTTATTCCATTATCGTTCCAAGTTGTCTCTTTTACTGGAGCGAAAGGATTCATGGTATTTTGATCAAATGTTGAAAATTGAGTTAACCGTCCTTGATCGTTGTAGATTTCCCAATTTCCTGTCTTTAAATTGTTGCGATACATTCCTTTTTCATGCACTTGTCCATTGTAGTGATAACTGATCCAAGAACTATCTCGGTTTCCTTCTTTGTATGTTCCTATGGACTTCAATTTTCCATTGGAATGAAATTCTCTAGATGGCCCATCCAACAAATGAATTGCATCTTGATTGTATGTAGAAAGTTTATTGAAATGTTGCTCTATAATCAGGTTTCCTTTTTCATCAAATTCTTCGTGTTTTCCGAAAGGAACAATTAAACTCGTGTATCCAAAAGAATCAATGGTATGAGGAGGATTTTCCTTTAGGTGCAATGAATCAATTTCAGATAACTTAATGAAGGCATATTCTTTTCTAAAGCGCAAAGGTCCATTTTGATGATATTCGGTAATTACGCTTCGTCTTCTTTTATTCTTATCCAAATAAAACCGCCAATGATTTATCAATATTCCTTTTTCATTATACTCCTCTAGCGTACCAAGTTCGTTTCCAAGTATTGGGTTATGGTTCATTTTTGTTCGAACACGCTTTTGTTCTGATTGATATTGATTGAAAAAATTGAGCTCTTCCTCAATCAATAGGCCATTCTTAAAAACACGCTTTTCATAGATTTTACCATTTTCATTTATTTCACAAACCCCATCTCTCGGAGTGCGCATGTCTTCCAGGTAATATGTGGAGAACAAATAATGACCACCTTTTTTGTTGTAATAATGAAAATTACAGCGTTGAGACCACAATTGAAAATTTACCAGAAGAGAAAGTAGGAAAGTAATTTTAAACATTGATTATGCTACATCTAAAATTATTTAAAGTTCAGAATATAAACAAAAAAGCCTCGAATATTTTCGAAGCTTTTGAGATTTTTGGGAGGAAGACGGGTCTCGAACCCGCGACCTTCGGTACCACAAACCGACGCTCTAACCAACTGAGCTACAACCTCCGTATTTCAGGGTGCAAATATAATAAATTCTTAATTAATAGCTCAAAGAACTTGAGAAATTGAATGATTTAATTATTCGATTATTGTTTCATCTGATTTACAATTACTTGAATTTGATTTTGAATGGCTTGCATTTTCATTTTCAAATTGTTCAGATTACTTTGTTCATTTTTTATTTCCTGCTCTACTTTCATTACATAGTTCCAATCAGTTGAACACGAATAGATGTACTCAACTCCTTTTGTCTTCGATGAAAAATCACGATTAATGCCGTTTACTTTACTTAGAATGGCGCTCAATTCTTTGCTTACATCTTTCATCTTTGCCAATTCAGTATTCAAATCTTGACATTTCTCCGGAAAACTTGATTGAAATGTTTTTAAAACCAGATTTATTTTATTCGTGTATTCATTAATTTTCAAAGGAAGTTCTTGTTCCAATTTTGATAAACTGTCAACAGCCGATTTTATACTTTTTTTATAGTCGGCAACCACACATTTTTGAATTTTTGGAGCAATTTGTTCCGACACCAATCTGTTTAAAACTTCGGCTTTATTAACTGTGGAATTTCCAATATTCTGAATCGATTTTAAAGCCGTTTTAAATTGCTTTTTAGTATTTTTAAAACTCTTCCATTCCGGTGTTCCCGATTGAATTTCGTCCTTGCCTTTTGTGTAAAGAAGAAATTTACCATATTCATCATTCGTTAATTGCCTGAAAGAACCCATTTCATTGAGTGAAACATTTATTTCTTCAAAAATCGATAAAGCCTTTTTTTGTTCAGACGTCGAATTGTCGCAATTCAACTTAAGGTATTCCGATTGATAACTCTTTATTTGTCCCGAAAGCTTATCACAATTTGAATTTATATTATCGAGAGAAGTCTTTAGTTTTTTATTAATGTCCGATGAATTGTAATAAAACTTACAACCATATAAACTGAAAACCAACAAGTGCAAAAGAATGATTTTATTTATGTAATTCATTTAACAAATGTAATGAAAGCAACGGATCCTTTTAAATTCTAAATTGGACGTTTGGAAGAACTTTGTAACTAATTGATTCCTAAAATCTTCTTAAAAGTCAGCCACATGATTTTTAAATCTTCACTCAAAACTGGATTGTTCAGATACTTTTCGTTCAATTTAATTTTTGCCGGCATTATCTCTTCTAAATAAGTTCTTACCGGGTCCACAGATTTAGCAAGAAGTTCATTTTCAGTGAAATATTCCAAGGAGGCATAATCTGTTATTCCAGGTTTAACTCTTAAAATTTTTCGCTGTTCTTCAGTATATAAATTGACATACTCTGGAACTTCCGGTCGAGGTCCCACGATGCTCATCTCCCCTTTCAATACGTTTATAAATTGAGGAAATTCATCCAACTTGAATCGACGGATAAAATAGCCAACTCGTGTAATTCTTGAATCTCGCATCCCCACTGTTAATTTTCCTGATTTATCAGATCCAACTTTCATCGATCTGAATTTCAATAAATTAAAAGCTTTTCCATTAATCCCAATTCGTTCCTGTATGTAAAAAACACCTCCTTTTGAGCCTAAACCAATGAACAATGCGATGATTATTCCAAATGGAAGAAACAGAATTAAAAAACCAAGCGAAAACACAAAATCAAATAGCCTCTTCAATTGTGAGATTTTAACGCAAATCTAAGGTAACAATTCGTAATTTCACCTATAAATGGAAGCCAATGAAAGAATTGAACTTAAATAATCAGCTAAAAAACCAAGATTTCGTGAGTAAAACGATTTCGCAAATCGAAAAAGACTTTGGTCGCTGTAATTTAGACATTCACCTTACACAATTCAGTGATCGTGATTCATTGGAAGATGAAATTTTCGGCCTAATTCAAAATTTATCCTCCGACAAACTTCAACAATTGATGTACATCATTGACATTCAAGAAAATGACTTTTCGAAACTTTTAGGAACCGAGTTCTTTCACAAAGCTCTTGCTGAAAAAATTCTTAGACGTGAAGCACTGAAGGTGTTTTTACGAGAGAATTTATTGATTTAACTCCCTCAAAAATCAATTTCGGAAAAAAAGTCTATTTCTAGCTAGATTTCATACTCATTTCTTGTTTGATTTATTATTTTTGTAACAAATAAAATTTTTATGAATTTCATTGTTTCCAGTACCACTTTATTGCGTCACCTTCAAAGTATTTCAGGCGTTTTAAATACCAGCAACAACCTCCCTATTTTGGATAATTTCCTTTTCGAAATTGAAAATGGACAATTAAAGGTTTCGGCTTCTGACCTGGAAACAACAATGATTACAACGTTGGAAGTTCAATCGGAAGAAAACGGAAAAATTGCGGTTCCAGCAAAAATGTTATTGGATATGTTGAAAAACCTTCCAGAGCAACCTTGTACGTTTTTAGTTAAAGAAAAATTCCAAATTGAAATGGCATACGATAATGGAAAGTTGAGAACACCGGGTTTTGATGGTGATGAATTTCCAAAACTGCCGAATATAGAAAACAAAAGTTCAATCAAAATTTCAGGCGACATTCTTTCAAAAGCAATTAACAAAACGCTTTTCGCCACAGGAAACGACGACCTTCGCCCTGTCATGAGTGGTGTGTACTGTCATTTTTCTCCAGCTGACATTACATTCGTGGCTACGGACGCACATAAACTCGTTCGCTACAAAAGAACCGACGCAGCTGCAACAGGAAGTTCAGCATTCATTTTACCGAAAAAACCATTGAATTTATTGAAATCAAATCTTCGAGGAGATGAAGAAATTCTTTTGGAATACAACGATTCAAATGCAATTTTCACATTCAATGACATCATTATTGTTTGTCGCTTGGTTGACGGAAAATATCCGAATTACGAGGCAGTTATTCCGAAAGAAAATCCGAATGTTTTAACAATCGATCGATTACAGTTTTTGGGTTCCATCAAACGTGTGGCAATTTTCTCCAATAAAACAACACACCAGATCAAATTAAAATTAGCAGGTTCAGAACTTTCTTTATTCGCTGAGGATGTGGATTTTGCAAACGAAGCAAGCGAGCGTTTGACTTGTTACTATGACGGAGATGACATGGAAATTGGATTCAACTCACGTTTTCTTTTGGAGATGTTGAACAACTTGGATACACCTGAAGTTAAATTATCTATGAGTGAACCAAGCCGAGCAGGATTGCTAACTCCATCCAATAATTCGAATGTAGACGAAGACATCCTGATGCTGGTAATGCCAGTAATGACAAGATAAATTTTATTTTGGAAGGGAAAATCAACATACGGAATTTATCCCTGGATGAATTATTAGAGCATTTCACAAGTCTCAACGAAAAATCATTTCGAGCAAAACAAGTTTATGAATGGCTGTGGAAAAAAAATGCCCATTCATTCGATGAAATGACTAGTTTGGGAAAAGAACTTCGTGAGAAACTTAAGGAATCCTTTTTCATCGATTACATTACGCTCAAAGATCAACAAATTTCAAAGGACAAAACAATCAAATGCGACT
>JBILIY010000366.1:0-3320 GCA_044368815.1 Crocinitomicaceae bacterium | reverse complement strand
TAATTTTTAATCAAGAATTGACAGGTTATCCATTAACCTTATTGATTATGCCTGATGATGAAAAAATTCAACTCAAGGCCATTTATGACAATGGGTTATTTGCTTCTGATTTTGCTGATTTTATTGTTGAACGTATTTCATTTTGCGTTGAAAGAATAATCCTTAATTCTTATTGTTTGCTTGAAAACCTATTTCAACAAGATGAAGAAACGATTTCCATAAATGCAATTCCCAAATGGACTGAAATCATAGAACATCAATTGAAAAATAACGGCAATCAAAGGATTATTAATGGTTTTAACAACAACTATATCTGTTACAACCAAATTATTGATATTTCAGAAAAACTTGACTCAACGCTAGAGCATTTAGATAATAATTCGCGTGTTGCTCTTTATGGCATAAAAAACGAATACACTCCTGCATTGATCTATTCGATTATGAAATGTGGATACACCTATGTTCCGATTAATCCTGCATGGCCATTGGATCGAATTAATCAAGTCATACAAATAGCGAAATGTCAAGCAATTATTTTTCCTGATGAAGAAAATGAAATTCTAGATTCTTCAATTCAACAAATTTATTTGAACCAAATATTATCCGCTGATGGAAAGAAAGCAAGAAATACTCTAAATAAAGATTCGGAAGCATATATCTTATTTACTTCTGGCTCAACAGGGGAACCGAAAGGCGTGGTTTTAACTCATTCAAATCTTACTTCTTTCTTAGATGCTTGCTCAAAAGAAATAGACTTGAATTCATTTGATTACCTTTTCTGCATAACAAATCTTGGATTCGACCTTTCATTGTTTGAAAATTTATTTGGGATTTATTCAAATAAACCAACCGTTATTATACCTGAAATAGATCATATTGAAACTTGTTTAACAAACTATTCAGGAGGTTTATTGAACACAGTCCCATCGGTCATCAATAATTTGCAACAACATGAAATTGAATCATTGAAAGTTGTTCATACAGCCGGCGAACCATTTACAGAGCAACTTTGGTCAAGACTAAAAAAACACAATCCCTCTTTGAAAATAGTTAATTGGTATGGTCCAACAGAAACTACTACCTATTCAACGATTATTGATCTCACGCAAAATTATTCAGCTTCTGTCGGAAAGGCACTTCAGCAAGAGTCAATAAGTGTTAGAGATAACCTTTTTTGCAGGCTTCCTGATGGAATTGAAGGAGAGATAACCATTGGTGGATATGGCGTCGCGAACGGATATATCAATAGCGAGATGGGAGGATTTGTTTCAAAAAACGGGTTAAAGTATTACAAAACGGGTGATCGCGGAACAATTCTAAATGGAAATTTATATTTAAAAGGTCGAAATGATAAACAAGTAAAACGTTTAGGTCAGCGATTTGAATTAGGGGAAGTTGAACGAGAGGTATTGCGTTCATTTCCAAAAACGAAAAGAGTCATCTATATTCATCACGAAGGGAAATTTTTATTGTTCAATGAAGGAAAGCAAATTGAAGATTCATCAATCGAAGAACATCTGACGAGAAAGTTTCCCGCATACATGCGACCAGATCGAATTATCAATTTGGAAGTTTTTCCCGAAAATGCGAATGGAAAAATCAATGTTGATACATTGATTGAAGAACATTTTCTCACTTTTAAAACCGATTCAACCGAAGAAAATGATTCAGAGATATTAAATAAGTTACGACAAACCGAAATGTTTTCATCACTTAATGGAAACTATGGTTTTATTGAGCAAGGAGGAGATTCCATCATTGGTTTGCGCTTAATTGGAAAGTTGAAAACATGGGGCTATCAAGCCGAAATAAACAAACTTTTGAATTCGCCCACCTTGAATGATTTCATGCTCGAATTAAGTCGTTCAGAAAATAGAAATTCAGTCGTTCATAAAACGGAATTAACCCCTATTCAGCAATGGTTTTTAACTGATTTCGAAGGAAATAAAAATCAGTATAACCAATCCGTACTTTTGGAAGTTCTTTTACCCATTGAAACAACTGTTTTGGTAAATGCCATTCACCAAACACTATTAAACTTCAAGCTCTTATCAAAAATCTATTCTGATTCCTGGAATGATGGGATTGCGCCAGCCACCGAATTTTTTAAATGCGAAAATGAGGAGGAAATAACTGAAAAATGTACCATCATTCAGCAATCGTTTGATCTAAAAACGGGACCTGTAGCTGGATCCGCTGTTTTTGAGTTAGCAAACAAAAAATTATTTTTCATTTCCATACATCATTTCTATTGTGACGGATATTCATGGAGATTGATACTGGATGAACTTCAACAAGTTTTACAATCTCGAGGGAGTGAACATGCTTCAAATCAAGCATTTGGAAAAGTTTATCAGCGCTTTTTGGATTTGGGTAATGAAAACAAATTTTCAGATAAAAAACATTACGGTGAATCGATATTAAATCCGTTTTCAAATTGGCAAGCAGTCGACTTCAAAACTTCTTCATACGTTGAATGGGATTGGGATGAGCGCGAAACGAGATGGTTCCAATTTAACGATCAAATTGGAAAATCCACCAATGAAAAGTTTCTTTATTTATTTGTAAAGACTTGGCAATCGTTGAATCTTCCTGAATCTTCATTCTTTTTTGAAACCCACGGCAGATCATACGACGGAATCCCGGAAATTACCGAAGCGATTGGGTGGTTTACTCAATTTTATCCGGTTTTCACTTCTAAATTCCCAAATCAAGAAAACTTGATTACTGACATTGCTGACGAACTGAAAAAATTACCTAATAATGGATTGACATACATGGCAATGGAAAACTGGAATAAACCACCATTTCCTGTATTACTAAATTTCCTTGGAAACTTCGACGAAGAAAGTAGTTCAATCGTCCGTTCCTCAAAAATTAGTCAGGGAAACATGACAGACGACTCCAATCCAATGCTCAGTTTTGTCGAGCTAAACGGAATGATATTTGAAGGAAAGCTTAAATGGATGTTAAGGACTCATCCTGATTTTGATTGTTCATCATTCAAGGAAGTTTTCAATTCGATTGCTACTGAAGCAATTGATGGAGTAAATTCAATCAGCATTGTTTCGGATCAGATCGATCAAGATGATTTAGATGCGATTAACGATTTATTGGGAGGAATGTAAGCGGAATGAAAAACATTAAATCCATTGTTCCCCTCCTACCCGCTCAGCAACTTATGCTGACGGCAACGCTCAAAAACAGTTCCGACTTATATGTTCAGCAGTTACTATTTGAAGTACGCGGATTTTCGGAAAATGAGGTATCAAACGCATTGACTAAATTAATCGATAGCTATGAATGTTTTAGATCTTTGA
>JBILIY010000256.1:0-3324 GCA_044368815.1 Crocinitomicaceae bacterium | reverse complement strand
TCTTTAGTTTAAGTCCTTGCGCAAACCCAAAAGTATAAACGAATAATAAACAAATAATCAAGAGTGGTTTTCGCATAAAATAAATTTTAAAATACCTCTTTGGCAATTGCCTTTACCGATGATGAATTGGACATCGTGTAATAATGAATACAAGGAACTCCTGCTGCTTTTAATTCTTTTGATTGTTGAATTCCCCATTCGATTCCAACTTGTTCAACGGATTTGTTGTCTTTGCATTTTAATAATTCATTCGATAATTCAACTGGATAATCGATGTGAAAGAATTTTGGTAAAAAGGAAATGTGCGTGAGGTTTTTAATTGGTTTCAATCCCGGAATGATTGGCACATTAATACCGATCTTTCGGCATTCTTCCACGAAAGAAAAAAACTTGCTATTGTCAAAAAACATTTGGGTAACAATATACTCTGCGCCGGCTTCAACTTTACGTTTCAAATTCTGTAAATCGAAAGATAAATTCATCGCTTCAAAGTGCTTCTCGGGATATCCTGCCGTTCCAATGCAAAAGTCGGTTGGTTCAAGCTGAACGTCATCCATCATGTAATTACCACCATTCATATCCGAAATCTGGTGGATTAACTGTTCTGCGAATGCATGTCCATCCGAATGCGGTCGAAAAGAACTTTCCGTTTTTATGGAATCACCTCGCAAAGCAAGAACATTATCAATTCCTAAAAATTGCAAGTCGATTAATGCGTTTTCAGTTTCTTCTTTGCTAAATCCTCCGCAGATTAAATGAGGAACGGCATCAACCTGATATTTATTCATAATAGCGGCGCAAATCCCAACAGTTCCGGGACGTTTACGAATCGCTATTTTTTCAAGTAGTCCGTTTTCACGCTCCTTGTAAATAAACTCTTCACGATGATATGTTACGTTTACGAACTTAGGCTTAAATTCCATTAACGGGTCAATTCCATCGTAAATGGATTGAATACTCTTTCCTTTCAAGGGAGGAAGGATTTCAAAGGAAAATAAGGTGTCTTTTGACGCTTTGATATGCTCGGTGACTTTCATTGAAAAAAATAATAAAGACAAAGATACTGCTTAGAATTGTGAACCTAAAAATAAAATTGAAATTTAGGCTGTTTCTTCAATCGCTTCTAGAATGAGTTTTCCGGCCTGAAGGATTTCGTCCTCCGAAATATTTAATGGTGGTGAGAGTCTGAAACTATATGGATGAGATAAAAACCAAAAAGTAATCAATCCTTTTTCCAAACATTTTTCGACGACTTTGGCTACGCGCTCAGATGATTCCATGTCGAAGGCATACATCATCCCAATTCGTCGAATTTCCTTTATTTCATGACTTTGACCGATTGTTTTTTCGAGTAATGCTCCCAACCGTTCGACTTCGTTCCAATCAATTTCAGTTTTCAGAACTTTTAAAAAAGCTGCTGATGCTGCACAATTTAGTGGATGTCCGCCAAAAGTTGTAATGTGTCCAAGCATTGGATTATTCGTGAAGACATGCATTTTCTCTTTGGAAGAAATAAGGGCGCCAATTGGCATTCCGCCACCCAAAGCCTTTCCAAGCGTCAATATATCTGGATTAACTCCAAAATGTTCAAATGCGAAAACTTTACCAGTCCTTCCCATTCCGCATTGGATTTCATCAAAAATCAATTGTGCCCCAACTTCATCACATCGTTCACGCAAAACAATGAGAAACTCTTTTTTCGGAATGCGAACCCCTGCATCTCCTTGCACAGTTTCAATGATGACTCCAGCCGTTTTTTCTGTTATCTGGTTTAGCATTTCTCGGTTATTGAACTCAAGAAAACGAACATCCGGCAAAAGTGGTCGATATGCTTGTTTTTTGACTTCATTACCAGAAACACTCATTGATCCATGCGTGCTGCCGTGATAGGATCCGCGAAAAGAAACAATTTCCGTTCTTCCCGTGTAGCGTTTTGCCAATTTAAGAGCAGCTTCAATCGCTTCCGTTCCAGAATTAACGGTATAAACACAATTTAACTGTTCGGGAAGAAGTTCGATAAGTTCCTTCGCCATTTCATTTTGAGCATCCTGAACGAATTCACCGTACACCATGACATGCAAATGCTTTTCTAATTGATTTTGAATGGCTTGAATAACTTTTGGGTGCCGATGCCCGATGTTGTTGACTGCCACACCCGATATCATGTCCATATAGGCTTTGCCTGATTTGTCGTAAATGTTAATTCCTTCAGCTCGATCAACCTCGATTAGAAAGGGTTGTTCATTCGTTTGACCCAAGTGATTAAGAAAAAAATTCAATTCTTCCATCCGTTATTTTTTCAAAACTTCGAGAATTGGTTTTCCTGTCATTGCTCCCGAGCGTTGCAAATTTAAAATGTGAGTCAATGTGGGAGCAATATCTATGATTTCATAAGTTTCAAATACGTCTTTCGAAGGAATTTGTGCCCCATACCAAAGCAATGGAACGTGGGTGTCATAATTGAAAGAGGATCCATGGGAAGTTCCTCGATGTGCTTTTTCCGAATCTTTTTCCTTAACTAAAAATCCTGGTTCCATGATGAAAATGATTTCTCCACTGCGTTTCGCATCAAAGCCTAATCGAACCATATCTTTCCATTGGTTATCTCTTGCAGGATTGGAAAGTTCATGAGAAGTAAAAACGGCTTTCACATGGGGCCAAGTTTTTATCTTTTCGACAAAAAATGAAACAACTTCATCTTTGTTTAAATTAAGTGAATTAATTTTTTCAAGATTCAAATAAATGTTTTGATTGGTTTCAAACTCGATTAAATCGGCATTGAATTTTGATGTGGAAGCATCTTTTAGCTCTTTTAAATGTTGATCCAAAAAGAGATATCCTCCAGGTAATTTTTTGTCCACAAGCATTTGAGGAACAGGAACAACTGCGTGATCAGCCGTGAGAAAAACAACAAATCCATCCTTTCCGAACTTCGTTTCGAGATGCGTCAAAAGCCTTTCCAATTCCCTGTCTAATCGCACATACATGTCTTCGATTTCCAATGAATAAGGTCCAAAGGTATGTCCCGCTATGTCCGGAGTTGAATAACTGATACACAGCATATCCGTTTGTTTATCCAAGCCGAGGTTTTCATTGGCAATTGACTCCAACGCGAAATCAGTAAGTAAGGTATTTGCAAAAGGTGAGACCGTAAAATATTGCGTATTCAATTTTCCTCCTGACATTTTTTGAAATTCGTATGGAAAAGTTGGAGTTGATTTTCCTCCGACCAAGATTTCATACGGACTGTCATCAACCGATTGGTATTTTTCTTTTGGTAAAAGTAAATCCCACGTTTTTGTATAGGTTTGAGCATTCTTCATC
>JBILIY010000255.1:0-3329 GCA_044368815.1 Crocinitomicaceae bacterium | reverse complement strand
CGATGGAAATCGTTGATATTGCCGGTTTGGTTAAAGGTGCATCGAAAGGAGAAGGACTTGGAAATCAGTTTTTGGCGAATATCAGAGAAACAGATGCCATTTTACACGTATTACGCTGTTTCGATGATGGAAATATTATCCACGTTGACGGGAGCGTAAATCCAATTCGTGACAAAGAAATTATCGACATCGAGTTACAATTGAAAGACCTTGATACCATTGAGAAAAAAATCAGCAGTTTGGCTCGCGTCATAAAATCTGGAGATAAGGATTCAGTGAAAGAAAATGAACTTGCACTAAAAATTAAAGAAGGTCTTGAAAAAGGAATTTCTGCAAGAGGACTCGATTTTACACAAGAAGAACGCGATGTCATTCATAAATTTAACTTAATCACTTCAAAGCCAGTGATGTATGTTTGTAATGTGGATGAGGATTCTGTGAAAACCGGAAACAATTACGTTGAGATAGTTCGAAAAGCTGTTGAACACGAAAATGCAGAAGTCCTGGTAATTGGCGCCAAAATAGAAGCGGATATTACAGAATTGGAAACCTACGACGAACGGAAAATGTTTTTAGACGAACTTGGTCTGGACGAACCTGGAGTGAATCGTTTGATTCGTTCAGCCTATTCACTTTTGAATTTACAAACATATTTTACTGCTGGTGTAAAAGAGGTTCGTGCTTGGACAATTCGTAAAGGAATGACAGCGCCACAAGCGGCTGGAGTTATTCATACTGATTTTGAAAAAGGATTTATTCGAGCCGAAGTAATGAAATACAATGATTTTACAACACTAGGTTCGGAAACTGCTGTTAAAGATGCCGGAAAATTCAAAGTCGAAGGAAAAGAATATGTCGTTGAAGATGGTGATGTGATGCATTTTCGATTTAATGTTTAATTTTTTTTGACAAATATCTTTATGACAAATGACTTAAGGACAAATGACTAAAAGACTAAAAGACATTAGGATTTTAAGACCATCTGAACCCCGATAATTCTACATTTTACATTTTCAATTCTAAACTTTTAACTCTCAACTCTTAATTTTCAACTTAAAAAGATGATAAAAGCAAACAACCCCTTATTAAAATCTTGGATAGAAGTTCCACAAGATTCTGATTTTCCGATTCAAAATATTCCCTTTGGAGTAGTGAAAACAGAAGATTTAACGCCGTTTGTTGCAACTCGAATTGGTGATAAAGTAATTGATTTACGTAACTTGTATCAACTCGGGTATTTAAACAATTTAGGTTTCGAACTGGCAGATTTTGACAATTCTTACTTGAATTCATTGATGAAACAGGGCAAAATTGCTACGCGAAATCTACGAAATCGACTTTCAGAGTTGTTTGATGCCAATTGTAACGAGTTAAAACAAAATGATGTCCATGTTCAAGAAGTATTCTTTGATATCAATGAAGTAGAAATGTGTATGCCGATTCAAATTGGTGATTATACCGATTTTTATTCGAGTAGGGAGCATGCTACGAACGTAGGAACAATGTTTAGGGATCCAGCTAACGCGCTTTTGCCAAACTGGCTTTGGATTCCGGTGGGATACCATGGACGAGCTTCTTCAGTTATTCTTTCGGGTCAAGACATTCATCGTCCGAAAGGACAAATAAAACCCGTTCCAACAGAGGATCCGATTTATGCGCCTTCTCGTCAGGTTGACTTCGAATTGGAAATGGCATTTGTAACATACGACGGGAAACCTTTAGGCGATTCAATTTCAACTGCTGAAGCAGAAGATTATATTTTTGGAATGTGTTTGTTTAATGACTGGTCGGCACGCGATATCCAAGCTTGGGAATACGTTCCTCTTGGACCATTTTTAGCTAAGAATTTTGCTTCGTCTATTTCTCCTTGGATTGTTACATTAGATGCTTTGGAGCCATTTGCGGTTGAAACGACTAAACAAGATCCGAAAGTTCTTTCGTATTTGGAATTTGAAGGAAAAAAATCCTTTGACATACATCTACAAGTTGCCATCGAACCAGAAAGTTCAGAAGAAACGGTGATTTGTAATTCTAATTTTAAATATATGTATTGGAACATGGCGCAGCAACTTGCTCACCATACAATAAACGGTTGCAATGTGCGATGCGGCGATTTGATGGGTTCAGGGACAATTTCAGGTCCAACAGAAGATTCATATGGATCGATGCTTGAATTAGCTTGGAAAGGAACGAAACCTTTGAAAATGAACGACGGTTCTGAACGCAAATTTATTTTGGATGGAGATACAGTTATTATGCGTGGTCATTCAGAAGCAAATAGAGTCAGAATTGGATTTGGAGAAGTTCGGGCTAAAATTCTTCCTTCTAAATAATGCAAAGTTACGGAGCAAATATTGAAATTAATGTAGAGTTAGAACGTAAAGAAATTCTAAATGCGTTCAAAGGTTTGCTTCGTGCGTTAAAGGATAGAACCAAAGAAGATACAAGATTAATTCGCAAGGCATTTGATGTTGCTTTAGAGGCGCACAAAGATATGCGCCGTAAGTCTGGTGAACCCTACATTTATCATCCCATTGCTGTTGCCAAGATTTGTGCGGAAGAAATGGGGCTTGGTGCTACTGCAGTAGTTTGTGCTTTGTTACATGATACGGTTGAAGATACCTACATAACCCTTCAAGACATTGAAGATTTGTTCGGTTCAAAAGTTCGACTAATAATTGATGGATTAACAAAAATTCCAGAAGTTTTCGACGAAAACGCTTCCATTCAAGCTGAGAATTTCAGAAAAATGATTTTAACAATTTCGGATGATTTTCGCGTTGTTTTAATAAAATTGGCCGATCGCTTGCATAACATGCGTACGCTTGGAAGTATGCGGCAGGACAAACAATTAAAAATTGCATCAGAAACGAAATTCTTGTATGCTCCTCTGGCACATAGACTAGGGCTTTATTCTGTGAAAACGGAATTGGAAGATCTTTCAATGATGTATTGCGAATCAGAAATTTATAAGGATATTGAGTCGAAACTGAAGAGTACAGCGGATGTCAGAAATCGATTTATCAGAAGAATTACAGCGCCGATTCGAGAGACTTTACTTCATGAAGGTTATATTTTTGATATAAAAGCACGGACAAAATCAATTTCTTCCATATGGCGCAAGATGCAATCCAAAGGAATTCCTTTTGAAGAAGTTTTTGATGTTTTTGCGATTCGAATTATTGTTGAAACGCCAATAGAACTAGAAAAACCTGATTGTTGGCGGATTTATAGTATCGTAACTGATTATTATCAGCCAAGTCCTGAACGTTTGAGAGATTGGATTTCAACACCAAGGGCAAATGGTTATGAGTCCTTACATACGACGG
>JBILIY010000254.1:0-3331 GCA_044368815.1 Crocinitomicaceae bacterium | reverse complement strand
TTTAGGGCTATTGTGGGCGTTTTTATTATTATTTTTAATTTTTATTCATTAAACTTGCAAAAAAATCTTAAAAATGGCAGGACACGCAACTCAACTTGATGCCAAAACTTTGTGGGGAGGAAAAGAGTCACCTTTTCAAACGAGTTATGGTAAATTAATGATGTGGTTTTTCCTTGTATCAGATGCTTTGACATTTGGAGGATTACTAGTCGCATACGGTTTTACACGCCACGATTTTCAAGGCGCATGGCCAATTGGAGAAGAAACATTTAATTCAATGCCTTTTCTCGGACATGGTTATCCATTATTGTATGTAGCTTTAATGACGTTTATCCTTATTGTTTCTTCGGTTACAATGGTATTGGCTGTTGAAGCTGGACACCGAATGGATAAAAAAGGTGTTGTTAAATGGATGATTGCTACCGTAATAGGAGGCTTTTTCTTCGTTGGTTCGCAAGCATGGGAGTGGAGTCACTTCATTCACGGTTCTGAATTCGGAAAAATTGAATTAAGCGATGGATCTCAGGCAATCGTTAAAGGGCATTTCGGAGAAATTAAAAATTTCACAGTTGTTGAAGGTGGAAAACATCATAAGAAAGGGGCTATTATCAAAGAAGATTTGATGCACGAATTTCAACATGCAGCAGAAAAAGGTCATTTGAAAGATGGAATGATTCAATTACACGATGGTTCTATCGCGAAAATCAACAAAGAGGCCGATAGCCACATGCAATTAATCATTAAAAAAGATGGAAAAACTAATAAAGTAGGTGATGCTCCAATTCACGGAAAAGCTGCTGAAAAAATGTATTACGAATCATTGTATGCTGGGGAGCCTAACCACGTTATTTATGGTGCAAACCTTAAGCAAAATGAATATGGGCCGCAGCAATATGGTCAGTTCTTTTTCTTTATCACAGGATTTCATGGTTTCCACGTTTTCTCAGGTGTAATAATCAACATCATTATCTTGTTGGGTGTAATGGCAGGAACTTATCACAAAAGAGGTCATTACGAAATGGTTGAGAAAACAGGATTGTATTGGCACTTTGTAGATTTAGTTTGGGTATTCGTATTTACCTTCTTCTACTTAATCTGATTTTTAAACTTAAAACTTTATTCTCATGGAAAGAGATGATTTAATAGAATATTCATTACACGCGCATCACAGCGATGATCAAGGAAAAGTTATTCGAAAGAAAATTTATTTTGTTACGATTCTTTTGACTGTTGTTACTGTTTTGGAAGTTGCTTTAGGAGCCTATATAAAACAAAGTTCAGGTGCATGGCCTTTCGTAAAATGGTCTTTTGTGGCACTGACAATTTTGAAAGCAGGATATATTGTTATGGTGTTTATGCATTTGGGTGACGAGAAAAAATCTTTGAGATATGTGATTCTTGTTCCTTACATATTATTTATCTTGTATTTGATTTTCATTGCTTTGTGGGAAGCGCTCGAGATTGGACACGCTTGGTCCACGTATGGCGGAGCTTAACAGTCAATGCAAAATAAACGAGATTTATCCAGTCGATTAAAGTCAGTCTTAGCGCTTCTGCTTGTTTTTGGACCAGCTTCTTTATTGGTGTTCATGGCTACACGCGGCTGTGAGCATAAATTCAAAGTTCTTGAAGATTACGGATCTGTTCCCATTTCGAAATTCAACATTTATTCCGAGGGAAATTTAGTTCCCGGTGATTTTTCTGATTTTAAAGGAAATATTGTTCTCGTTACGACCATTCAAAAGACTTGCCCCACGGATTGCGCTGTTTCGTTGTGGCATATTGATCAAATGTTATTTCAACACATTCGAAAAAACAAACGCAAAAAACTCAAGCAAGTTCAAATTATTTCTTTTGCCACAGACGGAAAAGGAAATCCTTTACCAATCAATGAACTTCAAACAATCAACCAATCATTAATTGATAATGTGGAGGGTTACGACCCTAAACTTTGGATGATAGCTTCAGGTGATGCAAAAAAAGTATTTGATTTTGAATTTAATGGTCAAAAACTCCTACGACAAGGGAAAGAATTCTACGGTGGAGAAAGCTTCCAAGAGCTAATTCTTTTATTAGATAAAAAAGGTCATTTGCGAATGGTATTGCGTGGAAATCAAGAAGGGTTGATTCGAAGAATGCGTGAACATATCGCACTATTACAAAAGCAATATGATAAGGAAAGAAAAGCTAAATCGGATAACTAAGACGCTGTTCTCATTCTTGACTATTATTGTCATTCTCGCTTCTTGTGAAGAAAAAAAACCGAAATTACCCTATATCGGAAACTTTGATTTAGTGTACAAAAAAGTGGATGGAAAAACAATTACAGATACGGTTTATCCAACGATTCCAAATTTCTCCTATTTGAATGAAGATTCTGTTATTGTTACAAATGAAACATTCAAAAACAAAGTTTGGATTGCGGAATTCTTTTTTGCTACGTGTCCTACAATTTGTCCAATTATGAATTCGCAGCTAAAGAATTTAAATAAGGAAACCAAAGAATATGCGGAGCACATTCAATTTTTGTCCTTTACAATTAATCCAGCTAACGACAAACCTTCCGTATTAAAAGCGTATCGAAAGAAAAATGGAATAAACGCGAAAAACTGGACGTTTTTAACAGGCGATGAAGCAGCCACGCATAGACTAGGAATTGAGAACTTCCAAATATTTGCTGGCCGAGATGCTGAAGCTGAAGGCGGATATGCTCATTCGGGCGCATTTACCTTAGTTGATAAGAAAGGATACGTTAGAGGGGTTTATGCTGTTACGAATTTTGATGGCGCCGTGAACAAAAACGAATATAAAAGGTTAAAGAAAGAATTAATCGAACTACTGAAGTATGAGTACAACATTGAAAAGTGAAGCGCAAATAGCGAAATTTAGAAAGTTAATCGTTGCAGTATCTATTGTTATTCCTGTTGCAGTTGCGGCTTTGTTTGGAATTCGTGTGGATGGAGTTGATTTTTCATTTCTTCCGCCATTTTACGCAGGAATTAATGGTTTGACAGCGATTTTGCTTGTTTCAGCTTTGATTGCCATTAAGAGCAAGAACATGGCGCTGCACCAGCGATTGATTCAAGTTTGTTTAGTTTTATCTCTTTTGTTTTTATTGTGTTATGTTGCATATCACATGACATCTGATTCTACTCCTTATGGTGGTGACATGAAAGGACTGTATTACTTTATTTTAATTTCTCATATTTTATTGAGCATTGCCGTTATTCCGCTTGTATTATTCACCTATCTTTTCGCTTGGGAAGGAAAATTCGATAAACACAAGAAATGGACGCGTTTTGCATTTCCAATTTGGTTGTATGTAGCTGTA
>JBILIY010000253.1:0-3340 GCA_044368815.1 Crocinitomicaceae bacterium | reverse complement strand
TACCACAAGCTGTTATTTATTTTGACCTCAATTCTAGCTATTTAAATAAAGAGAACTACACAGATTTAGATATATTTATTACCAAAATAAAAGATTATCCAAACTCGAAACTAACGATTACCTCGCATTGCGACCGAAGGGAATCTGACACTTACAATATTTGGTTATCAAAAAGAAGAATGGAACGTACAATTGGCTATCTCGTAGAAAAAGGAATTCCTAGAAAAAATATATCCGGTGACTTCCGAGGTGAGCGAGAACCAGATATAAAATGTGATAACTGTTCTGAAGATCAGTTTACTAAAAACAGACGAACTACCATTCAAGTTGCACCGAATTAAGTTTTTAACCACGAGTTGAAGAAAACCTTTTGGTTCGATCACATTTATTAAGATCCTTTTTTCGAATTTTGAATTTCATAAAACTTGAGAAGTTTGAAAGGTTTACTTCTAATTCCAATTTTATCCATGGCTATTTTTTGTTATGGACAAAATTTCATAAACAATGGGACTTTTGAATATGGAGGTCCCAGTGTTGGATTTTGGATAGACGGACAGGGCTATAACCAGCTAACCGCTCCCTATTCGGGCTCATCCTCAGCAGGAAATTACGCGTTTGTTACAAATCCACAAACAATTAATAATCAGTTTTTTCTATCATCCGGTGATCATACCTCAGGAACAGGTAAAATGATGGTTATAGATGGAAATAATACGGGAGGTCAACAGCGTTTCTGGAAAGCTGGAAACAATGGCGGTGGAATTTGTAATTTAACTGTTGGTCAAGTATATTGTTTTTCTTATTGGATTAGAACCGTAAGCAACTCTGTTTCTGGAAATGGAGAATTAGCTGATATTGGTGTTTCCTTTAATAATGCAAGTAATGTTTCACTTGATTTTGGCACTACCCTAGCTCCAATACCGAATTTCAACTGGCTTCAAGTGCGATACCTTTTCACCGCAACTAATTCGTGTGTGAACATTGAATTGTATAATAATAATACAAACCCTGTAGGAAATGATTTTGCAATAGACGACATTCAATTAACCCCAAATAATATTCCCCTCAGTTTTACATATTCCGTAACACAACCGAACTGCGAAGATCCAAATTCGGGATTAATTGTCATTTATCCAACAGGAGGTGTAGAGCCTTACATTTTCAGAATTATTGGTCCGCAACCAATTCCTATCACCAACAATACGGGGATTTTTGAATTTGTTGAACCTGGAATTTATACCATAGGATTAATGGACGCTTCAGGAACAGTTGACTCAGTTCAAAACGTAGCTGTTTCGAGCATTTCAAATTTGACAATTTCGCCGAGCGACACAATTATTTGTCCTGGAACTCAACTTACTTTCACTGCCGCAGGAGGAAATGGTACATTTAATTGGAATTCAAATAATCCGTTAGAGTCAGGATTCCCTTCAGCCTCAAATACTATTTCTGTCAGTCCAACTATCAATACAATTTACGAAGTCAGTTCAGCTGTCAATAATACCAATCTTATTTTCAATGGTGATTTTCAACTAGGGAATTTAGGATTTTCTACAGAGTATTCTTTTTATTCACCATCAAACCCCGCAGGCGCACAACGAGCCTATGGAATATTGACAAACCCAAGTAATTGGTATTCAAGTTTTACAAGTTGCATTGACCATACATCAGGCGACGGCACAGGAAAAATGATGATAATCGATGGCTCAACTTACAACCTTGGAAATGACCCATTTTGGTGTCAACTAGTCGCTGTTGAACCAAATAAAGATTATTTATTTTCTTATTGGGCAACAAGTCTAACGAGCTCAAATAACGCCAATATCCAAGTTAGAATAAATGGTGTATCAATTGGAAATGCTTTAGTTCCCGATCAAAATTGTGTTTGGAGTCAAGCCTCATTCGTCTGGAATTCTGGAAATAACTTAACAGCTGAAATTTGTTTGGTTGATATGGTATATGAGGGAATAGGAAACGATTTTGCCGTTGACGATATTACCTTAAAATCTCAAAATAATTGCACCGAACAGGTGCAAGTGACAATGGCAACAAATAATCCAGATTACGGTGTAACATATCCTTTGTACGGATGCATTAACGATGGTACAATTTACCCAATTATTGGATCCAATTATATTTCAGGAGGCGTTTTTAATTCCATTCAAACAGGGTTGAATATCAATCCGATCACAGGCGTCGTAACAACTCAGAATTCCAGTTCTGGCTTATTTCAAATAACTTATACAGCAGAAGTATGCGGAAGTTTTATTCCTGATACGTTTGATTTACAACTTATGCCAATTCCAAATTTGGTTGAATTAACCGGTGGAACTTACAATTGCCAAAACCAGTCTTTTAATCCGATAGTATTAACCGCAACCGGAACAGCGAATTTTATAGCATACTACACAATTAACGATAGTATTTTCTCCAGTTCATCCACCACGAATCAACTAAATCTAGGAACTATTCCTGGTGACTACCAACTGGATTCCATTTCCGATCTCTATTGTACAAATTCCATTTCGGGTGCAATTACAATTGATTCGACAGTTGCGCCAGTTACTCCGATTATCCAAGGAGATTCGATATTTTGTTATAATTCAACTATTTCACCACTAACAGTCACAAATGCGTCTGAGGGAATCAGATGGTATGGAAATTCCGGATTAACTCAATTCCTTGGTTCTAATCCTGAGTTTCTACCAAATAATCAAGTTTCTCAAACGTACTTCGCCACACAAACCATTAACGGATGTGAGGGAGAATCCGCAAGTTTCACAATTACAATTAATCCATGTGATTTGATTATTCCCTCTGCTTTCACACCCAATAATGATGGCGACAATGACTTTTGGAACATCAATCAACTAGATATCCAATATCCGGAAAATAAAGTTTGGATTTATAACCGTTGGGGAGAGCCAATTTATGAATCAACAACCGGGAAATATGCTGACAAACCTTGGGATGGGAAATATAAAGAAGCGCTTTTACCCGTTGGAACCTATTATTATGTAATTCAATTAACGAAAGACAATTCAATTGAACCACTAAATGGAATTGTAACATTAATCCTAAAAAATGAGAAATAAACTAATTACTTTATTTTTTTGTGGATTATCAATTTGGGTAAAAGCACAACAATTACCTCAATTTACTCAATTTGCACAAAATCAAGCTTTGTTCAATCCAGCATTTATTGGAAATCAAGAGGGTAAAGAAATAAACTTGGGTGGTCGATGGCAAATGCTTGGATTTGGTAATGAGCCGCGCTCAGCTTTCGGGCTTTATTCTCAGCAACTGAAAACCAAAGAGAAAGAAATAATCAATCCATCTT
>JBILIY010000252.1:0-3342 GCA_044368815.1 Crocinitomicaceae bacterium | reverse complement strand
CTACTTCCTGATCGTTATAAAAAGGTACAATTACTGAAATAGGAATATGTGTTATATCGTTAACCATTTAAATAATTTGCTTTTCGGTAAAATTTGGCAGGATTTCCCAGCCATAATTCACCAGTTGGTAAGTTTTTGGTCAATACTGCTCCCATTCCCAACATTGAGTTTTCTCCAACGATCGTATATTCGCGCATACACGATTTTAATCCAAACGAGGCTCCGTCACCTATATGATTGCACGAGCCAATGCTGACACCAGCGGAAATAGAAACGTGATTTCCAATTATGTTGTCATGCCCAATCGTTGAACCAGGTCGAACAATACAATTTAAACCAAGTTTAGTGTTTGAGGTAATTGAAACATTAGGCATAATAAAAACACCAGGAGCCAAAATACAACTAGGTGCAACATATGCTGTTGGATGAATGAACGTTATTAATCGATCAATTGGAATATTTGATTGGTGAAATAAATTTATTCGATTTGGCTGATCGTCAAATTTATAAATTGAATACACAAAATAGTAATCTTGTTCGCAGAATTCAAAAATTGAATCAATTCCGCCTAAAACAGGATATCCATCGATAGAAGTAAGATTATCTCTGTCATTGATAAATCCAGAAAATTGAAATTCACTGAAACCTTTATTATTCGCGTCTAAAATCGATTCACCCAATACAGTTCCATTTCCCTTGCCACCAATAATCAGTACTTTTTTCATTTTTTTTCGTGTTTCCTTGCTGGATTGCCAAACCAAACCTCATTTGAAGGAATATTTTTATTGACAAATGAAAGTGATCCTATTACAACGTTATCTCCTAACTCAATACCATGATTCAACACAGCATTCGTTCCGATAAAGCAATTCGCGCCAATTTTTGCTCCTCCAATAGCAGACTTTCCTGTATCCAAATTATTTGTCATAACTCTTGGACACAAATAGGAGCCAATTCCTATGTCGCAGCCTCGTGCAATAATAACATCATAACGCAGTGTTACATTATCCCGAATGATGCAGTTTCCAGAAGAAGAAACTTTTGAATCAATAAAACAATTGTTGCCAATTTGTGTACCGGATCTTAATTCGACATGACTTTTGATTTCACAATTATTGCCTATAGAAACACCTTCATGAATTTCATTATAGGCACCTATATTACAATTCTCACCAATTTTAGTGTCTTTTTTTATGATTGAAAATGGCCCTATTGTGGAGTTTTTGCCTATTTCTGAACCTTCCTCTACACAAGCCGTATGATGAATTTTTACATAATCGAATTTCATATTATCAAATTTACAAGAAATTAGCTAACCTAAAAAATCTCTTTTCTTATCAATTAACAAAAGAAAACAACCAATAATTGCTGTTAAAATAATTTGAATTAAAAAAGTTAACAAAGAAGCGATCAAAGCTTTTTCGCTAGCGACCCCAACCAGATTGTAAAAATAGATGAAAACTCCTTCCCTTAAACCCAATCCAGAAAAGGTAATTGGAATCATTGTTATTACCCAAATCAATGGTAAAAGACAAAAATGAAAAATCATCGCGATATTTATGTCAAGGGCATAGAATATTAATACTGAACAAAGAATACTTGAAAACTGGAAAAGTACAATTAAGATTATTGTTTTAAAATTAATCAGTTTATTGAAGTTTTCCTGTTTTATGAAAGTTAAAAAAGTGATCAACTCAAGTGAAAATCTTTTCAAAAGTTTCCAATTTACAAGGGTCCTTTCAGTTAAATATATGAAAAAACGAGTTCGAAGTAAAACGATAGAAAGGACTAATAAAGACAATAAAAAAAATGATAAGGCAAAAAAAATATTAGATCCTTTTTCGGACAAAAAAATAATTGAAGAGAACACCGATGATATTGAAAGAATTAATAACGCTAAAAGTCGATCTGAAAATATTGAAGCTGCTCTTTTAGAAATGGACACGTTGAATTTTTCTTTAAGGATCATTAGCCTAATAACATCATACCCCAATGAAGAAGGTAGTGTGAGAGACAAAAAGAATGATTTAAAACTAATTTTTATCAAAGTAATCAGTTTAACTTCAACATCGTATATATTTAAAAAAACTTGCCAGCGCAAATTCGCTAAAATAGGACCTAAAATCAATGGTGTTAATAGGGAAAGATAAATGTAGTTAACATTTGATATAACATTGAATAATGAATTGTAATTCAAATCTATGAAACGATAAATCGCATAAACACATATTACCGAAATTGAAAGTTTTATGAAATTAAAATAGTTAAACCTAGAAATTACGCTTTGAAGCGGCATCCGTTTCTGATATATCGTTTGGTTTCTTCCATTCCCAAATTCATCAACGTATCTATTATAGATACATTATGGGAAAACGGAGGGTGTATTTGATTGTACTCACTATAATTAGAATAATCTTTCCACTCAATTTGTATTTTTTCATCACTAAATTGAGAATCAATTAAGTAGGATTTGGCTAGAGGTCCAGAAACGTATACGGAAGCTTTAAGCTTTTTACATGCATCTATTAACCGATAAACTCTATCACCTTTTAATTCCAAAACCTTTGAATTGATAATTTGTGTTTTAATCTCAAGTAAATCGTTGATTTTAAAAATGATATTTTGATTAATAGATGACAAAGACGAACTATTAAATTGATATAAACTTTCAATAAAGGGGAACACTTCATCGAAAAAAGGCGACTTTTTATAGTTTAATTGTATCGCTTGAACGTGTTTCCGAACCCAATGCTTATGAGCAATTTCTGTTTCATCAATTTTTTGACTCAAATTATTTTGAATAACGGGAATAGTAAGCCATTGCAATCCCTCCTTTCCTTTTATTAGATTTCGATTTCGCCAATCATTTTTTGTAAACTGGACCTCGTCGTAGATAACAAAGATATCAACCGAATTAATTAAATCAAAATATCCTTTCCAAGGAATATAGTTTGATTGCAAAATCGCTATTTTACACAAATCCGAATAATATTACTATCTATTATAATTTTACTATCCGAATAGGCTTCGATAAAGAATTATTCAATTCGCGAATGAAATATACTCCTTGAGGAAGTAGCTCACCAAAAGATACTTCAGAATTGGATTCAATATAAATCTCCTCCATTATTTTTCCTGAAAAATCAATAACACTAATCACATGTTTCGTACCAATCTCCTCAGAATTAATCAACCTTAGTGTAAAACTATTTAGACTTGGGTTAGGGAAAATTTGAAGCGTGTTTAATACCCGATCCATCTCAATGCTATTTGCTAAAGTAGACTCAGATAATTCGTCATATTCTTCAAATACAATTCCATAACTTTCATTTTCATTCGGCA
>JBILIY010000251.1:0-3347 GCA_044368815.1 Crocinitomicaceae bacterium | reverse complement strand
TGCATAACACAAAAAACTTGTCGGGAAACTTGTAATGCTTTAAAAATGATCTTTTCGCAACTTTCTTTTGATAACCCCATTGGCTTTTCACAAACCACATGTTTTTTTGCTTCTAAGGCTTTTAAAGATTGAGCAGCATGCAGTCCGTTTGGTGTGCAAATATTTACAACATCAAAATCCAGGTTACTTGCCAGTAACTCATCGATTGAACTAAAAAATGGAACGTTAAAATCATGCGCTCCGCATTCTTCTATTCCTCGAATGTCAACCATTGCAACTAATTCGCCTTCGGCATCACGACGAACCATTTCAGCATGACGCTTACCTATATGTCCGGCTCCAACAACTGCGAACTTTATTTTTCTATCAGTCATTATATTTTTTTACTTTATTATTTTTCAATTCATATTTTTCATCACTTTCAGGACAAACAGCAATCCCAAATTCATTAAACGACAATCGATGGCCAAATTCGCTCATCCATCCAATTTGTCTTGCTGGATTTCCTACAACTAAGGCGTAATCAGGAATGTGCTTGGTTACTACCGAACCAGCACCTACAAATGCAAATTGACCAATATCGTGTCCACAAACAATCGTCGCATTTGCACCAATACTTGCACCTTTTTTGACAATTGTTTTTGAGTATTGCCCTCTTCTGTTCACTCCGCTTCTTGGATTGGTAACGTTCGTAAAAACCATAGAGGGACCGAGAAAAACATCATCTTCACAAACCACTCCTGTGTAAATGGAAACATTATTTTGCACTTTCACATTTCGACCTAAAATCACGTCGGGTGATACGACAACATTCTGTCCAATGTTACAATTTTCACCTAGAATGCAATTACTCATAATATGAGAGAAATGCCAAATTTTAGTTCCTTCACCGATTTGGCAACCTTCGTCAACGTAAGCTGATTCGTGCGCGAAATAACCCATTTTACTTAATTATGTATTTATCAAAATTGTAATGATCTGTTTCCATCAACTCTTCCGAATTTAAACTATTGAAGTAATCATAAGTTATTTTTAATCCTTCAGTTCGATTAACTTTTGGTTCCCAACTCAAAATTTCTTTTGCTTTGGTAATATCCGGCTGACGTTGTTTTGGATCATCGACAGGTAAATCTTTGTAAATCACTTTTTGATTTGTCCCTGTAAGTTGGATGATTTCCTCGGCGAATTGTGATATGGTAATTTCAGAAGGATTACCAATATTTACCGGATAAGAGTAATCGCTTTTCAGTAAACGAACAATTCCTTCAATTAAATCATCAACGTAGCAGAAAGAACGTGTTTGTGAACCATCTCCAAAAACCGTTAAATCTTCTCCACGTAACGCTTGTCCAACAAATGCAGGAAGCACGCGGCCATCATTCAGGCGCATGCGCGGTCCATATGTGTTGAAAATCCGAACGATTCTCGTTTCCAAACCATGAAAATTATGATAAGCCATCGTTATTGCTTCTTGAAACCTTTTTGCTTCATCATAAACACCACGTGGCCCAACGGGATTCACATTTCCCCAATATTCTTCTGGTTGCGGGTGGACAGTTGGATCCCCATATACTTCTGAAGTTGAAGCAATTAATACTCGAGCACCTTTCGCTTTGGCCAATCCCAAGCAATTATGAACTCCTAATGAACCAACTTTTAAAGTTTGAATTGGAATTTTCAGGTAATCAATCGGACTTGCAGGTGAAGCGAAATGCAGTATGTAATCCAATTTTCCTGGAACGTGAATAAATTTAGAAACATCGTGATGGTAAAATTCAAAATGTTCCAACCCGAACAAATGTTCAATGTTTTTCAATCGCCCAGTTATCAGGTTGTCCATTCCAATTACGTGATATCCATCTCGAATAAAACGATCACAAAGATGTGAACCTAAAAATCCAGCCGCACCTGTAATTAAAACTCTTTTCATCTTATTTTTCAATTAAGTTACGACCAATACTCGCGTAGAAAAATCCTTTTTCACTCATCTCATCGATTTCAAATAAGTTGCGACCATCAAAAATCACAGCGTCTTTCATCAAACTTTTAATTCGATTGAAATCAGGATTTCTGAAAATTCCCCATTCGGTGCAAATCAGCAAGGCATCTGCATTTTCCAATGCTGAATATTCGTTTTCAGTGTAGTTTATTTTATCTCCAATAATTGATTTTATATTTGACATGGCTTCCGGATCGAAAGCAGAAACTTCAGCACCTTCGTGCAGTAAACTCTCAATCATATATAATGCAGGTGCTTCGCGAATATCATCTGTATCAGGTTTGAAGGCAAGACCCCAAACGGCAATTTTCTTTCCTTTCAAATCACCTCGGAAAAAGTTTTTAATCTTTGGAAAAAGCACAGTTTTTTGTTCCTCATTTACCTTCATTACAGCATTTAAAATTTGAAAGTCGAAGCTTTTTTCTTTTCCTGATTTAACCAATGCTTGTACATCTTTTGGAAAACAAGATCCACCATAACCAATTCCAGGGAACAAAAATCTTTTTCCAATCCGATTATCAGAGCCAATACCAATTCTAACTTTGTCTACATCTGCACCAACTAGCTCACAAAAGTTTGCGATTTCGTTCATGAACGTAATTTTTGTAGCGAGGAATGAATTAGCAGCGTATTTTGTTAATTCAGCCGATTTTTCATCCATAAAATAAATTGGATTGCCCTGTCGAACGAATGCTTTGTATAGGCTTTCCATTATTTTTTTTGCTCTTTCATCACTGGTTCCGATAACCACTCGATCCGGTTTCATAAAGTCATTTACAGCAAACCCTTCTCTTAAAAATTCTGGATTTGAAACAACGGCAAAGTCAGTCTTTGAATTCGCGGCAATGGCATTATGCACTTTCTCAGCTGTGCCAACAGGAACTGTGCTTTTGTCAACAATTACTTTATAATCCTGCATTATCTTTCCAAGTTGATCTGCAACACCCAAAATGTATGATAAATCCGCTGAACCATCTTCTCCAGGAGGAGTAGGTAAAGCTAGAAAAATTATTTCGGCATCCTTGATTCCTTCTTCCAAAGAAGTTGTAAAACTCAATCGATTAGCCTTGATGTTTCTTTCAAAGAGTGTGTCCAAATCAGGCTCATAAATTGGAATTATTCCATTTTTCATTTTATCGACTTTCTTTTCGTCGATGTCTATGCAAGTAACCATATTGCCCGTTTCGGCAAAACATGTCCCAGTTACAAGTCCTACATATCCAGTTCCAACTACGGCTATTTTTTTCATTTTTTCTATAAATTATTAACCCAAAAATTCGGCAACGGCGGTCGTTATGTATTCAAGCTGTTCTTCTTGCATTTCTGTATGAATCGGCAATGAAATTAC
>JBILIY010000250.1:0-3351 GCA_044368815.1 Crocinitomicaceae bacterium | reverse complement strand
GCTCCTTTTCTTTTTTTTAGCGTCATTAAGTATTGTAATTTCCCCAATTCCCTTTGACCATCCATCCTTTTTAGGTTGAAATTCGATCACTTTCATTTTAAAATTGGCTGATTTTTCAAATTCTTCCAATTGAAAGGAATGCGAGCAAAACAGATAAATGGTGAGGTAACCCAAAAAGAAAAAGAGTGATGCTAATCCGATTATAAAACTCCATTTTTTAAAGAAATCATTGAAATTTAGATAAACGAGAAAAGCAAGAATTGAAATACCGAAAGAGCTAAAAAGAATTTCATCCGAGATCATCGAATTTCCTATAATAACTCCTAGTGCTTGAAAAATGAACAAATACAAAAACGGCTGTTTTTGAAAAACAGGAATAAATTCAAAAAATCGCGAATTATTTCCGAATGAATTTCCCATTTTCAAACGTAATTTTTTCCTCCAAATAAATTTTTCGAAGAATAGGCTTTAACAGATTTTCATCAACCTGAAAGGCATCACACAGCTCGAAAATCGTTTTCCATTCATTCAGATAATCCAAAAGGTTGGATTCATTTAACTCAAATTCCTGATTTTGCTTCAAACAAACGTCACATTTTCCGCACGGTTCGGATTGCTGACCGAAATAAGCGATAACTTGCTGCGCTCGGCATTGTTCTAATTCTACGAAATCAATTATTTTAGTCAATTTATCTTGGGCGTTTTGTCGTCTTTCTAAATAAATAGTCGGATTCAACGAAAAATAGTCGTCTGGTAATCGTTCTTGAACAAAAGTCACCGTTGGTAATGAATTTCTCCAAGTAACTTCGATAATTCCATATTTTTCGAGTGCTTTTAAATGTTCTTGCAATTCTGATAGGTTAATTGATAGGCGTTTGGCAACTTCATTTTCGTGAATATTTTGAAACACGTCAAAAATACCAGAATAAGAGCGCGTTAAAAGTGAGGTTAATTGATAATATTTTTCGTGTTGAATTTGAAAATTGTAGAGATGAACATTATCAACTAAAAATAGCACTTTTGTTGGTTGAAAGACGGATTCAGAAAAGACCAAATTCTCATTCAATTCCAAAATTTTAAGTGAATGATAAGTCTTTGTGTAATCAAGCTGGTATTGTTTGCAAAACGCTTTTAAATCAATGGGGTAGGTTTCATCTTTTCCTGAACCAATGGCAATTTTTAGATAATTACAGATGGCGCGATACGTATCTTTAATTCTTTCTTTTTCGGGGTATTTTTCCGAATTCGAATCCTTTAAGTTTTGAATGTCATTTTTTTCCACACAGGCGATTGCAACCGATTCTTTGCCGTCTCTTCCTCCGCGACCGGCTTCTTGAAAATAAGCTTCGAGTGAAGGCGGAATTTCGTAATGCAATACAAATCGAACGTTGGGTTTGTCAATTCCCATTCCGAAAGCGTTGGTTGCGACCATAATTTTTATGTCCTCCTTTAACCAATTTTGCAACATTGTACTCCGCTCTGAACTATTCAATCCACCGTGATAAATGCCACAATTAATTCTGTTTGCAATTAAAACTTTGGCGAGTGCTTTGACACTTTTTCTTGTTTGACAATAGATTATTCCAACATCATTGTGCTCGCGACAGTAAGTAAGAATTCGTTCCAGTTTGTTGGAAGTTTTTAAAACTCGGTAAGCTAAATTTTCACGTTTAAATGATGCTTCGTGAATGCGCGTTTTCTTTAGTTTGAGTTGTTCGATAATATCTATTCTTACTTTTTCTGTTGCTGTTGCTGTTAGCGCAAGAATTGGAGTTAACGGATGAAATTCCCTCAGTTTATGAATTTGTTGAAATGAAGGACGAAAATCATGTCCCCATTCAGAAATGCAATGCGCTTCATCGACAACTATCAAGCCGACATTCATCAATTTAAATCGTTCGATAAATAACTTGGATTGAATGCGTTCTGGGGATGTATACAAAAAATCTAGGCCACCAAATCTTGCGTTGTCGATGATAATATCAATCTCTCGAAAACTCATTCCGCTTGTGATTGCCTTGGCTCGAATTCCAATTTTTTCTAAGTTTTGAACTTGATCCTGCATCAATGCGATTAGGGGAGAAATCACAAGTGTAATGCCCTCTCGAGCTAATCCCGGAACTTGAAAACAAATGGATTTCCCTCCACCCGTTGGTAGCAAGGCAAGAACATCGAAGCCATTAATGGTGTCATCCACAATTTCCTCTTGCATAGGGCGAAAGTGCTCGTAACCCCAATATTTTTGCAATATGTCGCGACTGATTTTCACTATTTTGTCAACTTTCACAAAGGTAATAGAATTGAAATTGTGAAAAAATTATGTTGTTATCCTACTTGATAAACCTTATATTCGCACATCAAACTGAAAAGAATGTCTGTGTCAACTATTAATTTTTCCATTCAAAAAGCTGAAAATTCGAACATAAATGCTGTTGACTGGGACAACCTGCCTTTTGGAAAAGTATTTTCCGATCACATGTTTTTGATGGAGTATGCGGACGGAGAATGGAAGCAAGGCGCAATTATGCCTTTTCAAAATATTTCGATGCACCCTGCAATGTCTGCAATTCACTATGGACAGTCAATCTTTGAGGGTTTAAAGGCGTACAGAACGATTAATGACGAAGTCAATATTTTTCGTCCTGATATGAATGCAAAGCGTTTTGCTGAATCTGCCAAGCGCATGTGTATGCCAGAAGTTCCCGAAGAGTTATTCTTGGAAGGTATTCGTAAATTGGTTGAATTGGATTCAAATTGGGTAACAAATAGACCTGGTTATTCACTCTACATTCGTCCCTATTTGTTCGCAACAGATGAATTAGTTGGGATTAAACCTTCTGACACCTACAAATTTATGATCATTACTTCTCCTGTGGGAATGTATTATTCGGAGCCAGTTCGCGTGAAAATTGAAGAACATTATACACGTGCGGCAATCGGTGGAGTAGGTAGAGCAAAGGCTGCAGGAAATTACGGTGCTTCTTTATATCCTGCAAAACAATGTCAACTGCAAGGTTTTCACCAATTGGTTTGGACAGATGCGAAAGAGCACAAATACATCGAGGAATCTGGAACGATGAACATCGTTTTCCAAATAGGAGGGAAGTTGATTACACCATCGGAGGATGCGGACACAATTCTTCGAGGAATTACAAAGCGATCCGTTTTGGAGGTTGCGAAAAAATGGGGTGTTGAAGTTGAAGAGCGAAAGGTATTGGTTGAAGAAATTGTTACCGCTGCGAAGAATGGAACACTTGAAGATGCTTTTGGTGCTGGAACAGCTGCCACGATTGCGCAAATTGCCATCATCGGATACAAAGACGAACGTTTGGAATTACCCCCATTGGAAGG
>JBILIY010000065.1:0-6218 GCA_044368815.1 Crocinitomicaceae bacterium | reverse complement strand
AATCTCCGCATTGAGCTGAAGTTTGAATCACGGCCTCTTCGACTTTCTTTTGACCAAATGTCAATCCTGTTAAGAATATAAATAAAAATAAAGTTGTTGCTTTCATAATATTCAAATTTAAAAATAATTAGTTTTTCTTTTTAGTTCTTGGTATTGAGAATCTGAATCCTCCGTAAATGTTTATTCCCATTATAGGTCCCCAAACGTTTGTTGCATCAAAATTCTGACCAAAAGGGTTTTGACTATCAATTATCGGATTTTGTTGTTTAAAATTCGTCAAGTTTTCACCACCCAAATAAATTTCCAACTTCTTGTAAATGTAAGTTATTTGGCCATTTAGCATTGGATAAATTGGACTCAATTGTTCTTGTTGATTCTGATCGAAAAGCGAATCGGAAGGAAGTCTAGATTGACCATAAACGGAACAAGTCAAGTCAAATTCCCAGCGTTTGTTCCTCGTGCGATAAGCCAAATTGACAAACCCGCGGTGTTGAGGGATCATCACTTGCTGTTGCATTCTGCCATCATAAACGGCTTTCACGCTTAAGAATTTATAGGCCAATCGTATTTCGAAGTTCTTTATCGGACTGAAATTAAATTCCGTTTGAAAGGCATTGGAGAAAGAAGCATTTGCCAAATTCTTGAAAATAATGCTATTGAAATTCGTATCTCGATTTACAATCAACTGATTTTCGAAAAAAGTATGATAGAAATCCACGGATATTCCTGCTTTATTTTGAAACAAGCGCATTTCGTGAACCAATGATCCTCCGATATTCCATGAAATTTCGGGTTTGATGGCCGATGGAGCAATCCACGTTTTTGAACTTGCGAGCAAAGAAATATTATCAATCATATAATTCGGAACACGCCATCCTTTTCCACCTGTAATTCTCAAATCAGTCAACTCATTTAAGGCATATTTTAAATGGGCACGCGGCGAAAATTGACCACCAAAAAGGTTGTGTTGATCGTATCGCGCACCCGCAACAGCAGTTAACCGACTTCCTGTATACGTGTATTCGAAGAAAGCTCCTGGAATTAATTCTTTTCGTCCTTCTTTCAACGTGTCGACGTTTTGCGAAATATCCAAAGCTACGAAGCTTGCTCCAACTTTAAAACGATGATCCGTAGTTCCAATGTAGTCATCGTAAATCGCGTTTACGTATCCACGTTTTTCCAAACCCGCAAAATTTCGAGTACCAAAAAGTCCATCGAGCTCCTGATATTTCAAATTATAAACGATTCCCAAAGACTGATAAGGTCGTTTTCCGAAAAACCCGGTTTTTGCAAATACATCAGCGTGTCTCGAATTTATTAAAAGCCCATAGGAGTTCGTAGGCCAAACATTTGCATTTTCTCTTTTGAAGGAAGTCTGACCACCGACTTTGCGATCTTGGTAAAGATTAAATCCAAATTGCGATTCCATTTTCTTGCCTTGGTATGCCCAACGATTGACAAGAGCTAAATTGTCTCCCATCGGCAAATCCCGAAAATTGTCCATGTTGTGGTCGATGTTGCCATAAACGGAGGATACATGAGCAAAAGTTCCCGTGCTCCATTTTTCATTTAGGACTTGTCCTGCGTTCAAGTTGAGTTCTGAACGCCCAAATATATTCTGGTATCCGTTTACGAATAACCTTTCCATTTCAGTAGGTTTTTTTAGCTCAAGATTCACTAAACCTGCCATCGATTCATAACCATTAATGACTGTTCCTGTGCCTTTAGTGATTTGAATGGATTCAATCCAAGAACCTGGTAACGAATTAAGACCAAATGAGCTTTCTAGTCCGCGCAGATAAGGTATGTTTTCCAATTGAATTTGCGTATAAACGCCATCGAGTCCCATCATTCTGATTTTTTTTGCTCCTGAAACGGCATCTGTAATGTTAACGTCAACTGAAGTGTTTGTTTCAAATGATTCTGACAAGTTGCAACACGCTGCTTTTCGAAGTTCCGCACTTGTGAGTTCTTCAACGTGAAGCGTTTTCATTTTTGATATTCCGTGTGATTTTTTTCGGTATTCAATAATCACTTCAGGAAGAATTTTCTCAGAGAATAAGGTAATGTCCAAAGCAATAAAACGATCATTTTTATGCACTGGAATGGAATCAGAAATATATCCAACAGCCGAAATGATCAACGTATCCGGAAGTGATTTTGGTAAAACAAGTTCAAAAGTTCCATCTTCTTTGGTTAATACTCCTGATTTTGATTGAAGGAGTTTAACTTTTGCTAACGAAATGGGTTTTTTGGTTCCTGTTGCATCGAATCCCTGAACGAGTCCTTTTAATTGTGCATTAGTCGCCATACTGCAAAAAACGCATAGCAACACTAGAATTAGTTTAATTTTCATTTAAATAAATTTAGAATTAGGAAAAATGTTTCGTTTCCTAATTTCTAAATTCGAAAGACTTGGTTTCTAATGAGTATTTCCCTCCCATAAAGCATTGGTGGGGGATCGGTTGCTGAAAATGATAAGGATTCCTCATTAGAAATAGTTGGATTGAAATTGAATTCAATTTTTTTTTTTTCGACAGCTAATAATGGAGAATCAAAAATTAACTTTAAACATGAGGTTGAATAATCGGATTTTACTTTAAAAATCTTTGTTTCGTTGTGGCAACAGTCTTTTTTCTGTTTCTTCTGACAACACGCAGGTAATTCGCTAAATTTCTTTTCGCAATGTGAATTATCAGGAACGAAGAATGTTGTGAAGGATCCTTCTTCCTCGCACACATGCGTGTACAGGGCAACTCCAACATTCCCGAAGAATAAGATAACCGTTAAAAACCAACAAGTTAAAATGCGAAACACACGTCAAAATTAAAGAAATAAACAAGAACTTGCTAATTCCATTTTCATCAGCGAATTAAATTTACAAACCCAGTAATTTGTTGAGTTGCATATGGATTATCACAAGGTCGATATTTTAAAACATAAATGTATGTTCCGTCTTGACAAGGTTTTGAATCATACGTGCCGTTCCATCCTTGATCACATTGCTGCGTTTCGAAAAGAAGTTCTCCCCATTTATTGAAAATTTGGAAAATCCAACCTTCTACTTCAAATGCGGTTCTAGGAATGAAAATATCATTGATCTCATTACCGTCAGGGACAAATGTATTTGGAACGTAAACGGCAAAAGGTTCAACAAAGACGGTTCGCATAGCTGTGTCCTTGCATCCATATTGATTCGTTACAACTTGCATCGGGTAATCTCCGCCAGATTGCGTATAGTTGTGAAAGAAATTAGCTTGTGTTGAGGTAAATTGGCGATTATCGAAAAAATAAAAATATGACGTTGCATCTATCGATTGGTCTATAAATTCAACTTTTGAATTGCAGATATCTACTCGGTTTGGATTCACTGAAAATCCTGCCTTTGGAGACGGAAAAACTTGAACTAAATCTTGTTGAAGCATATAAAGCGTATCGATGCATCCACTTGTTGTAATCATTGTCAAACCAACGCTGTAACTTCCAACATCATTGTAAATATGACTAGGGCTTATAAAATTTGAAGTTCCTCCATCACCGAAATTCCAGCTGTATATTGGTGACGTATCCGAAGTGCTTAAATTTATAAAATTAGCCGTTGAAGGAGCGCATTGAAGTGTATTGGCATATAAAAAATTAATAGTTGGTTCCGCATAAACAAATACAGTTGAAAAAACAGTATCGGAACAAACGTCGTATGAACCCGTCAAATAAACAGGATGATTTCCCGAAGAAAGAAATTCAACATCTTGGACATCAATGTTTGAAGATTGACTTGGGGATCCTTGAGTACTAAAATTCCAATTGAAAGTGGTGTTTGGAGGACCTGAAACAGTTGCATCAAAATCGAATAAACCGTTGGTGATACAAAGTGAATCAGAATGTGTAAATGACATAATCAATGGCTCGTTAACAGTTATCGTAATCTCCGACGTGTCAACACAAGTTCCATTTGAGCTCGCAATTAATTGAATGGAATATGTTCCCGGATTTTGAAAAGAAAATGTTGGTTCAATATCAGTACTTTGATCCGAATTAGTTCCAGGGATTCCAAAATCCCAATTGTAATTAAAGGCGTTTGTCGAGTTGTTTTCAAAGGGAATTGTCAATCCAATGCATTGTACAAGAGGAGGCGCATCGAAGCTACTTGTGGGCATTTCAAAAATGTAAACGGAGTCGGTAAAGCTGGTAATACAATCTCCATCATCGCCATTAATAGTTATTGTTTGAAAACCGGGTGTTGTGAAACTTACATCATTGACAACAAGATTCGTAGAGGTTTGAACTGACGCATCTGCATCAAAATCCCATGAAAAATTGGCATTCGGATTACTTGTTTGACCAATGAAATCGAAAGAATTTCCCGTTATGCACAAGGAGTCTTGACTCGTCCACGACAATGAAAACGGATTGTTTACGATTAACTCGATATATGCCGTATCCGTGCAAGGTTGACCTGGGTTGACAATCAATCTTGCAGTATAAGTTCCTGGAGCTGGGTAGGTGAATGATGGAGTGAAACTTGAACTTAAATCGTTATTCGTTCCCGAAACCCCGAAATCCCAAGCATAGTTTGATCCACCGTAGGAATTATTTTCAAATTGAACGGTTAGTCCTTGACAATAGGAGATGAATGTCGAAAGATCTTCTTGTATTGGAAGAATCGCCTGTAAAGTAATGTTACAATTGAATACGCGAAAAAGAAAATCACGAACGGTTTGACCTACCAAAATCCCATTTCGATATTCTTGAACACGCACCCCAACAACGAATAGACCGATCATACTTGGATTTACTGTAATTATTCCTTCGTCCGAGTCTATTGTTATTCCAGAACCAGGCCCAAGTGGATTGGTAGCTCCAAATCCGCCTGCCCACTGAACGGGAAAATAGGGCGGTGCAGGAGCTTGAGTAGGCATTGGGTTTGCTGAATTTGCACCCGAATTTGGGGTGACCAAAGAATAAATTAACTGATCTCCATCGGGATCTGTGGCCGAATGATTAATTGTTTTTTGTTCATTAGCGCAGAGCAACATCGGGGGGTAATAGGTAAATCGTGGACTGCTGTTGTTCGTGAAACCTGTTTCAGATCCTGGAACGTGGGTTGTAAGTGTTAATCCCGTATCGTCAGGAGAAATCAAATTAGTAATATTCGGCCCGCGACAACAACGTTGGTAGGAAACGTCATATCCTCCAGGAATAGGAGGGAGGTTTACTACAATCGTATAAACCGCTTTCTCAACACAAAGGTTATTTGGTGGAGTAGCGCATGGGTTGTCAAATGGAATGGGCACGAATTCACTTCCTGGAAATGGAACATCTAAATTCAAAAACATACTGCCATCCGCTTTGTAGATAGTAAGTTTCATTGGGTTGTCATATTCAGCTCCCGTTGAATTACAATCTCGGTATAAAGTAATGTAAAACTTGTATTGATTGTTCCCAAGATAATCATAATAAATATCACCACCAATGATATGCGAAGCGCTCACCTTAAACGAACTAATTAGCAATATCAGCAGTACTATTTTTTTCATCGTTAGATTACAAATTTAGCGGTATTCATTGGTTTTTCGTAATTCATTCCAATCGTCTATCGGGAAATTGTATTTAAAACTGGTTTCCTCCTCAAACTTTGTTCCAAGAACCAATTTGCCTCCAGCCCCAAATTCAGCTTTTGGATTCGCATTGGAAAGTGCTTTTGAAGCGTTCGTATAATAGTCTTTTTTCGAAGGATGACTTGGATTGACGATGTTGTAAGTTTTGTTAAATAACTGTTTTTCAAGAATCAATTCAATGGCGCGAATCACGTCCTTCTGACAGACCAAATTTACCGGAGCATTGCTATTGGGAATCAAATCTTTCTGAATAAAGTACTTGACGGGATGTCGATTGTCGCCAATTAATCCCGCTAAACGAATGATAGTTAATCGGTCCTCTGCCAATTCTTTCAATTTTTGTTCAGCAAGAAAAACAGGATGATCTTTTGTTTTGTTGGAATCTTCTGTTACCTGTCCATTGATTTCTTCATAAACTCCTGTAGAACTTGTAAAGATAATTTTCGTTTTTGTGCTGAAACAAGAAACAATTGAGCCTACGGTTTGGTCATAATTTGAAAATCCTGAAGGGGGAATGCAAATAATTAGATTGTCAATTTGCTCAAGATCTTCTTTAGCCAAATGAATTAGAAGGGAATCTATCTCATACGAAATCTGAAA
>JBILIY010000123.1:0-4920 GCA_044368815.1 Crocinitomicaceae bacterium | reverse complement strand
TTGTCGATATTTCTTGTTGCTGCGAATACGTTGTATCCATTTCTCATCAATGACAAAGAAAGCAGTTTACCCAACCAACCCATTCCGACTATTGCGACATTCGTATTTTTCATTTGATAATTAAACGGAATTTCCTAAAAAGTGTTTGAATTTGAATATTTCTGATTAGACGAGAAAAAGTCTGATTAGATGTTTTAACTTTGTGAAAAAAAATTAAAATGAGTTCATACGACGTTGTTATTATTGGTTCTGGTCCTGGAGGATACGTTTCAGCTATTCGTTGCTCCCAGTTGGGATTGAAAACCGCACTGATTGAAAAATACAGTACACTTGGCGGTACTTGCTTGAATGTTGGTTGTATTCCCTCAAAAGCACTTTTGGATTCTTCAGAACATTTTCACAATGCGACTCATAATTTTTCTGAGCATGGAATTGAAGTTAAAGGACTAAAAGCGAATATCAAACAAATGATTCAGCGTAAGAATGATGTGGTAAGTCAAACGTGCGCTGGAGTCAAGTTTTTAATGGATAAAAATAAAATCGACGTTCATACTGGAGTTGGTTCGTTCGTAGATAAAAACACAATAAAGATTACTTCTTCAGAAGGAAAAGAATCTCAGATAACGGGTAAAAATATCATTATTGCTACAGGTTCAAAACCAAACTATTTCCCAGGAATGGAGCCTGATAAAAATCGAATCATAACTTCAACCGAAGCTCTGAATTTGCAGGAAATCCCGAAAAAAATGATTGTCATCGGTGCTGGTGTTATTGGATTGGAATTAGGTTCGGTTTATGGACGATTGGGAACTGAAATCGAAGTAATTGAATTCGCCCCAACTTTACTTCCAACAATGGATGGTTCTATAGGAAAGGAAATGATGAAAATCTTGAAAAAGGAAGGGTTCAAATTCCAAATGGAGCACCGCGTTCAAAAGGTTGAAAACAAAGGGAAATCTGTTCTTTTGACTGCTTTGAATAAGAAAAACGAAGAAGTTACTTTCGAAGCTGATTATTGCTTGGTTGCTGTTGGGCGAAAAGCATATACGGATGGACTTGGACTTGAGAATGTAGGATTATCTGCTAATCAGCGCGGACAAGTTGAAGTAAATGATCACTTGCAAACTGCTGTTCCTCATATTCATGCAATTGGTGACGTTGTTCGCGGTGCGATGTTGGCACACAAAGCAGAAGAGGAAGGTGTTTACGTTGCTGAATTAATCGCAGGACAAAAACCACATTTGAATTATAATTTGATTCCAGGGGTTGTTTACACGTGGCCTGAAGTCGCCGCTGTTGGTAAAACCGAGGAAGAATTGAAAGCTGCAGGAATCGAATATAAAGTTGGAAACTTCCCGATTAAAGCCTTAGGTCGTGCACGAGCTAGTATGGATACAGCAGGTTTTATTAAAATCTTAGCTGATAAAACTACCGATGAGGTTTTGGGTGTGCACATGATTGGACCACGGGTAGCTGATTTGATCATGGAAGCAGTTACAGCAATGGAATATCGTGCATCAGCTGAAGATATGGCTCGCATTTGCCACCCACACCCAACGTATTCCGAAGGTGTAAAGGAGGCTGCTTTGGCGGCTACGGAGAATCGTGCATTGCATGTTTAGTTTGCCTTTCAGGCTATATTTATTTTCTCAATATGTCTTCATATCGACTGATTAAACTCGGACGCATTACAGCATTAGTTTCATTTTTAATTGGTTCTGGTATTTTTGGTCTTTATTTACACAGTTCCGCATTTGGATTACTGTTCGTGGGATACGTTTTTATTTTACTATCAGGTTTTATCAATATTGGCATATTAATTTTCATTCTTTTAAAAGCGAACAAGGATAAGGAAAATAGAAAAAAATTACTCTCGACATGTGCTTTCATGATTCTTAATATTCCCGTAATGCTTTTTTACTGTTGGATCGCTATTATTCTTCTCAATACGATGCGAATTACATTTATCAACGCTACAAAGTCAACCTTGACCAAAATCAATGTTTTGGGATGCGGTGGCGGATACATAGATAATTTGGACGTTGGAGAAAGCAAAACTGTTTGGGTAGATATTAAAGGCGACTGCTCTATCAGCATTGATTATTTATCCAATGGTCAGCGACAGCATGAAAGCGTTGTAGGTTATACAACAAACAATGACGGACAAAGAATGAATCATAACATTGGTGTAAAGAATGAAGTGTTATTTTGATTAAAAGTCAAAAATTAAAATATTTCAAATCAAAAATAAGCCGTATACCCAAAATGTATTTTTCCTGAACGGAAGTCCAGGTTGTTATTCAATTGTTTACCAAGAGCATATGAAATAGTGAAAATCCCGAGTTTTGTTCCGAATGAGAATCCCGCACCAATGCCAAACGGGTTATCTCTCAGGTAATTCAAAGCGTTATTTTCATATAAAGCTTGATCGTAAAATAGAAATGCGTTCGAGTTTCGGTCCACAATAAAGCGATATTCAAGTGTTGTAATTAATTTGGTTGATGCGAACAATTCTTCTTCATTAAAACCACGAAACGAATTAATTCCCCCAAATCGATACAATTCATTTTGGAAAACTTCCGGAGCGTAATACGATTCGAAATTAGCGGCGAGTTTCAAGACATTACGACCATAAAGCTGAAAGTAATGCTGATACTGCAAATTGATTCGCCCCATTAAACTGTTTTTTACTGAATCGAGAATTGTTTTACGCGAACCCACAGCTGCTTCTACAAGCAATGAATTTCCTTTTATTGGATTGGGAATGTAGTCCAATTTTCTTCTGAAAAATGAAAGTCCGTAGGAATTGGAGCGGACTTTGGAAAGTTTTGAAAAAATGGAATTCGAAGCGCCATAAAGTAAATCCGAAGACGATAATTGATAAAATGCCTTTAACAAACTTCCATCCGCGAGTTGATATTGAATTCCAAGGTTTGTTTTCACATCCAAAAAACTTGAATCGCGCTTGAATAAATTAAATCTTGCGTCAATACCAAAAGGCGTTTGAAACAAATAAGGATATACGAACTTGAGATTCAAGGCTTGCGTTTGGGGTTGGATACTTCGCCAGTTTAAATCGAGGTTTTCTCCTTTGTTAAAGGAATTTAATAGTTTTACTTGAATGTCTCCAGTGAGACCAACGCGTTGTGTAATTGGATTTGGCTGTAAACCAACGGCTCCTTGCACTGAGCTTACTTTTTGCGATTCTAAATAAACATACAATTCAACACCTTCCTCTGTAAAAAGAATTTCTGAGGCTTTCGCTTTTTTGAAATAGATGGTTTGTTCGAGACGCTTGTCAACCAAATTGAGAATTTCTTCATTGAATGGTTCATCAATAATTACCCCTGTTATCGTTTGTAGCGAGCGAATTGAAATATCAACGTTTCCTTTTAAGTTGATTGCATTCCAACGAAAAAGTTTACCTGTTTTTATTTCCAACTCACACGTCAATTGATCGTCATCCAAATCTGCATTTCGAAAGCCGACTTCTGCAAATGGAAATCCGTTGTTTAGGTAATAATTTAGAATCTTACTTAAAAGTTGTTTCAATTCACTTGGACGTAAAGCCATGAAATCGCGGTTAATTTTGCTTGTAATCCCTGCTTTTTTGAAGATTTTTTTCTGCTCGGAATTGATTATCAATTGAATGCGTTCAAATTTTTTATCGAAGTCAATACTGATTTCGGCCGAATTTTGAGCTTGCTTTGCGATTTTTGTTGATGCTAGAAAATATCCATCATCAATCAGTTTCAAGCGATAATTTCGTAAAAAGGGACGTAATTCTTCGCTGTTTTTCAAGTGTTTCGGTTTTAAATAACGAGAATATACCCCTGAGGAATCGGAAGAATTGAATTTTACTGAAAACTTTTGACCATAAAAAGAATTGTAGACAAAAAAAAATAAAACATTGAAAAACAATAATATAAGATATTTTTTATCCATCAATTAAATCTATTCTACGAATCTAATAACTTTATTTTTTTAAACAAATTGTAACTTTCAAAGATCTTATTCCGTTAAGCTACTCAACAAACAACAAAACAAACATCATGAAAACAAAAATCACCCTTATTCTGTCAGCGATTGTTGTATCGATCGTTTTGGCATCTTGCGGAGGAGGAAGAATCGCGCATTGTGACGCTTATGGAAGTGTTCAAACAACTGAATCTAGCGACTTAGCTTCTAAGTAAGAAAAATTACCACTCATAGCGCTGGACATACAACGCCATTTCGGATTGTATCTTCAGCGCTTCTTTTTTTGCGGCTTCAGTAAAATTCAAATCATTGCCAGCAAATATTATTCCTCTAGAAGAATTCACTAACAGTCCGCATTCTGAATTTGCTCCAAATTTCACGACCTCTTCAAGCGAACCACCTTGCGCTCCAACACCTGGAACCAAAAAGAAATAATCAGGAGCAAGTTTTCGAACTTCAGCAATTTCTTCTGCCCTTGTTGCACCAACAACAAACATTAGTTGTTCTGATGTTCCCCATTCCTTTGCTTTTTCAATGACTTCAGCATATAATTTCTTGCCTTCAAGTTCTTTGAACTGAAAATCATAGGCTCCTTTATTTGAAGTAAGCGCTAAAAGAATCACCCATTTATTTTCGTGTTCCAAAAAAGGCTGCACGCTATCTGAGCCCATATAAGGAGCAACGGTCACGGCATCACATGGTAAGGTTTCAAAGAATGTTTTAGCGTAATACGAAGAAGTGTTCCCAATATCCCCACGCTTGGCGTCTGCAATGATGAAACAGTTTTTTGGAATGTAATTGATCGTTTTCTCCAAGCTTTGCCAACCTTTTACACCATAGGCTTCGTAAAAAGCGGTATTTGGTTTGTAGGCGACGCAGTATTCATTTGTAGCATCAATGATTGCTTTGTTGAATTCGAAAATGGGATCTTCCGTATCAAGT
>JBILIY010000015.1:0-11157 GCA_044368815.1 Crocinitomicaceae bacterium | reverse complement strand
TTCAATTCCATAAACGCGATTAACAGAAGGGCTGGTATCTTCCCCGTTTAGAATCAATATCCCGGCACTTGCAGCAACGTTGTATGAGAAGTAAAAATCATCATCCCAAAAGAGTTGCTTATCGTTCACACTGACTTTGCCTTCAACTAATCCTGACTTATTATTTGTAATTTGAAAATTAGCAACAGCCGATTTTTTAGCTGGAATATCAATAAATAACGTTCGTTTTTGAGAACCTGCTTGCATTGATAATTCAGCATTGACTATATCATTTTCAGAGAGATTCTTGACTTGAACAAAAAATTCATTGGGTTCGTCTTTTTTATGAATGGGTGAAGCAAACCAAACGGAATCAATTAATAAGTTACTGATTTCTTGCGGGGTAATTTGAACGGGATAATAAAAGGCTTTTTCGTCAACTTTCAATTTATCAGTTTCAAATTGATTTTTCTGGAAATCTGAAAGGAAAACATATTGGCGAACCGCAAGATTAACATTTTCCTGATTTTCTCGATCAATGAATTCTTTTTGCCAATTTAAAACTTCCTGTAAATTACGGCGAATAGGCGTTGATTCGATTTTCTCAAGGTAATCTAACGCTTCAACCTTGGTGATAAGTCGTTGTTCGATTCCATCCAATTTATTCGTAGCTAATAGAATATGTGTTTCTGGCTCTGCGTCTTTTAAAATTCTTCGAGTCAATTCTTTCGCTTCTGAAAGCAATTCCCCTTCCGTTCCTTTGGCAGTCATTGAAAACGAATTGTCGATGTAAATTGCCAAAACACTTTTCCCCGCAGAATTATTTTTTGATGTTCCAATAAAAGGTTGAGCAAAGCAAATAATTAGACAAGCAAGTGCAAATAATCTAGAAAACAAAACCAATAAATGTTTTAGTTTTTGAGTCGATTTTTGCTCTTGTTGAACGTATTTAAGAAATTTTAGAGACGGAAAAAATAACGTTTTGTGTCTTCGAAAATGGAATAAGTGGATGATGATTGGAATAAGTAGAAAGAACAATAACCACAAAAATTCCGGATGCACAAATTCCATAGTTCAAAGATACGAAATTATGTTATTATTTCTTTTACTCAATTTTGAATGAACGAAGAATTAGAATCGTTAAAATACTGGCTTTTTTAAATAAAAAAAGGGAGATTACTCTCCCTTTCTGAATATAATTCTTTGAAGTTTGTTTTAATTAGAGCTAGAGTCAGACTTTGCCAACGTGTAGATTACTAAACCAAATCCAATTTTATTTACTGCATCACCAATGTTGTATACAACATCCATCCAAGGGTTATTTAACTCGCTACCAAAAGCACCGAATAATCCACCTGGAGTTCCAATGATATAACCTAATGGATAGATTGCCCATCCAACCAATACAAACCAAGCTAAAATCCGAGTCGCTTTAGCAACCGATGGACCTGCTGTATTTGAAAGTTTCGCAACCTCTCCAAACCATACTAAATAAGCAATGTAGAAATATGCAGCACCAGAAATAACTCCCCACATTACACTGTTTCCACGATCTGTTGACTCGCCAAAGAAACCTGTAACAAGCATAACAACAGATGCAAGAATTAACTTCCAAAGCAGTGAAGTTTTAGCACCAGCCTTTTTTGTTATTAAATAGAACTCTACACACATTAACGGAACCGTTAATAACCAATCTACATAACGGAAGAACGTTGGTGAACTTCCTGTTTGAATAAAATAATCACGCATGTAATAATAGTGCACTGCAGCTATAAACGTGATTAATCCAGAAACTAGGACAGAGGTTCTCCACTTCTCACCTACATTTCTAATCTCAAAGAAAAAGAAAGCAGAAGCAGCCATCATCGCCATCGTCCCCACAAAAAAAGTAAACGCCGTGGCTTGGTTAATGCCCAAACCTTGGCTAGCATCAAATAGATTAGATGCAGTAATAGATAAAACCATAATAAATAATTTTAATTTTCCCTACTCTGTTTCAGGATTTTCGGGTTTCTCCTGTTTTATACATATTCAATAACAGACATAAAATAATTTTGTTTAAAATAAGTTAAAAAAGATTAAACAAAAATCAATTGTACCTAAAGAAAAAAATAAAAAAAGTTGTTCATTGAATTATTAAAGACCTTTTAATTATTTGATAAACAATATATTAAATATTAAAGTTAACATCAATAAAAACAATATAATTATTTCGAGACATATTGAATTAATGTATTTTTTTGATTCTTTTCTTCAATTCGTAAACTCAATTTAGTTCAACCTCTCTGTTTGTCTGATTGATTTAAACAATCAATAACCTTAATTATTGGGTTTTAACACATTAAAATGAGTTTGGAAGAAAGGTCAAACTACCGATAATTAAATCTAGTCGTGAAATAGACATGAGGAAAACTCAAAGCGGAAAGAAAAATAAATACCTGACCCCAAGTAATCGTTGTGAAAAATATCATTACGAATAAAAGAAAAAAAGCACCTAGAGTGAACGGTAAAGCTTTCCACCACAATTTAAAGTCGGATGAATCAAGTTCTGTTTTTAAAGATGACCATCCATGAATGCTATGTTGTCCAATAAAAAATATAGCAAAAGCATGAATGAGAGGGATAAATTGAAGTATCAATAAGGATATCACCCCAAAAATAATTCCGCTTTTTTTTATCTTTAGGGAAAAGAATAGCCCACCAACCAGCAACCATATTTTTGCAAATACCGATGTAAGTGCACTATCAAAAGTCAAACGAATGCCCATCTCTCGAATTATCTGTTGCATTTCATCTGGATGACTAACAAGAAGCCCCCCTAAGAAATAAATTCCCCAAGCAGCAGCAATACCCTTATTAGTCAGGTTCCAAAATGAAAAATCCGTTTCTCCAAAATGCCACGACGAGTATAGAAGAAAAAAGACTAATCCAACAGTAGGATTCAACCAAAATAATAATAAGACGAGACAGCCGAGACTGAGATATTTAAAAATGTGAAGTGTGAGTTTTTGAATTATGGGTTTATCGACGGAATACAAATGATCAATAGCACCGTGAGGGATGCCAACGAGGAACATTCCTAAAATTAAGAACGTAGAAACAAACAATTCTCCTCCAAGCGAGAAGGCAAATAGACTGCCGAAACTCATCCAAATAATCGGCGGTACCTTTGTGATTTTGTTAAGAAAAATCCAAAAACAATCTCTCAAAAAGGCTGAAATAAAAAGGAATATTGGTAGACTTGCGAAAATAGCAAATTCTTCTTTCGGAGACGTTTTTTCATCGAGAAACCTAAGAACTGTTTCAATTTTGTTCTTTGTGAACAACTCCGTAAAAATATCTTTTCCACGATGAGGACTGTATTTAAGAATTTGAAGCAAAAGTCTATCGTAATAAGCGAAACGCTTGTTGTTTGTTCGTTTTTTAATTTTATTATCTAATAAACGGTTAGTTATGTGTCTAGCATGACACAAACTTCTTACGAAAGAATAACCTGTACTTGGTTTTAATCTACCCCCTCGTTCGCCAGTATTAAATAGATTTTTTCCTACGTTTACATCCACAATAGGCGAATTAAACATTCGAATGACACCTTGTTCCGTTCGCTCTATTTTATATTCTATATCCCTAGCTATAAGATAATTATGAATAATTTCTTCTGCAGCATCTCTTTCGATTATCTCCTCACCAAAGCGTGTTATTTCAAATAAAGCGGTATTTTCATTGAAAGGTAAAACATACATAAATTGAGTAAAACCTTCTTGTGGAACATTAAAGTCCATCATGGTGAAGGTGGCTGTATCGAAAGATTTATTCGATGCCTTTACCTCCCACCCATAAAAACTTTGAAACAGTTGAACTTGGGTGTTAGTCGCACTCGCATACGAAGGCGGACGATTATCAAAAACGTATTTGGACTTTATAAGGTATTCTGGTAGCGTTAACGTGTAATAATTTTTATCCTCTTTGATTGAACCAGTAAAGGAAACTTGAAGGGTCTTTATTTTATATGTTGTAAGCAACTTACTCACTTTTTCGTAAAGCGAAAGCGCAGGTATATGAAAGTAACTAAACTTTTCCAACCCTTGTTTTTGATCATTCACCACATTAACATTCACCCATTCGTCACGAATCAAATCATTAATTCCATATGTTTCAAGCAAAGCTGGATCCATCCAAAAACAAAAAGTCTTATCATTACGTGTCTTTTTATCAGGCTCCAGGATCACGATATTTTTATCAACGAGAAGTCCATTTTTTTCCATCTCGAGCAGCAATAGGCAATTACCGCAACCTAGCCCAAGAAAAGCATAGTCATAAAGATTAATTTTTTCTGACTTATTTGACGACATGGTGTGAAAATACAAACATATTAACCATAACGGGTGCTTATTGTTCAAAGAATTGAATTTACCATTAAAATAGGGTGCGTCACATCACTTATAATGAAGAAGTAATCTTGTGAGTAAGATTAAACGCTAAATCCGTTCAAGGTATTATTCTGAAATTAGTGGGAGATATAAATACTATTAATTCAATGCCCTTTGAAATCTATTAATATGCACCATTGACAAAATGGGAAATTTGTAGCCAGGATATATTCCTTAACTATTGATTAAAATAGAAACCTTTTTTGCTTGAACTCTAAGTTCGTTGATTGCTGTACTCTCCCATAACTTACCTTTCAGTAATCCACCAATCGCAAACATTTTTTCGTCGACCTGATTTTGAGAATTTATAATTTGATAGGAATCATTTACTTCAATTCCCAGTTGCAAATCATCTTGAACAATAAAACCGCCTTGTTTTAATTGTAATAGCAGTTCATTTCCACTTTTTTCAATTTTCGTTTCGGGGCCAGTGCAGTTGATAACTTGTGTAAATTGACAGGTCAATTCTATTTTTTGTTTTTTATCATAAATTTTGGCTTGAACACCCTTTTCATTTAACTTCAAATCAAGAACCTTTCCAGCTAAAATTTCTAATCGATTTGCTATTCGTTCTTTTTGAATATAATCATATGATAAAAATGGAATCCGATGTCGCGCAACACCCCAATGATGGCGAAGACGACTCATAAAAATACGTTTCTCTTCTACAGTTAAAGCTTGCCAAATTTTTTGCGTATTTGGGCGAAGTGCATCGATTAATGGTTCTGCCGAAATACCAAATTCGTTTAATTTCTTCAGTTCAGATTTAAACAAACTCAGCAGCTCAAGTAAGGATTTATCTTCTTTCAAATCTTTAATCGGACCATTGTATTGAAAATTGAAATTGCGATGCGGAAGAATGTTGAATCCATTTGGTGAAATGGATACTATTTTTTGTTGAAATCCATTTTCGCGTAATTCCATAACCGTATCAACCATTGTCAAACCATTTCCTAGAATCAGAATGGGTTCTTCCCTATTTATTTTCGAAAAATCGATTCGCCAAGGATTTTGCTGATAAAGATTTGATTTGAAAAAATCATTATTCTCTAATGAAGGATTTCCAGGTAGTTCATTTCCCGTCGCAAGAATAAGATAGTCAACAATATCCTTTCCCGTTTCTGAATGAATTCGATAGTTGGAATCAAATTTTTCAATTTCCCTAGCTTTTTCAGGAATCAAATTCAATTTATGGCCATTATTTTCGGCGATTTCTTGTGTTTCTTTCCAAATATCATTCAGGTATTTTCCATAGAGAGAGCGCGGCAAAAACGATCCTGCTAATAAATCTTGTGCGTTTTCTGTTCCAATCTCGTTTTTAAGACACCATTCAACAAAGTGATTTGGTTTATCTGGAAAAGCACTCATTTTTCCAGCAACAACGTTTAGTAATAATTTTGAGGATTTGGGATTGTATGCCGTTCCACGCGCAAAATCAGCATTCGAATTATAAATAAAAACGGAAAGCAATGCCTTTTCTTGCTCAACTAAATGTCGAACCAACATGGTTCCGGAGAAACCTGCACCTATAATTCCAATTCGCTTTACCATAAACAAAAACTGCCGGATGGACCGGCAGTGAATTCGTTATTTAATTGCGTCCGCTCGTTTTTTAAATTGAGCCGCTTTTTCAGTATCTCCCAAACGGTAATAGGTCTTGTAAAGAATTTCTAAGACTGTTTTATCATTTGGATTTTTCTCTACATATTTTTCAAGTACTTGAGATCCTCGAAGTAAAATTTCATTTGCTTTTTTGTCTAATTCAGCAACTCTAGGGTCTTTGTAATTCAAATTACTCGCTTCCGTTTGTAAATCTCCAGCCCAGTTAACCAAATGCGCACCCAATTGATATTGAGCTTCCAAGTAATTAGGATCGATTTCGAGTGCTTTTTTTAGTGATTCTTCTGCTTTTTCATTTTGATTTAAATCAATATATGAAGTACCGAGTACATAATATAATTGCTTATTCATTGGATCAATAGCCAAAGCTTTATTTAAATATTTCTCAGCTGAAACTGCATCTCCTTTTTGAAGATTAATGTTGATTAAGGTAATGTAAACATCAATGTTGTTTGGCATTTCTTCCAAAACCGCTTTCGACAATTCTGAAGCCTTATCGAATTCCTTTTTACCTATCAATGAATCACAAGCATAATTCAAACTTAAAGTTGTATTTGTGTAGGCATCTTTACATTTTTCGGACGTACAATCCTCATCAATAAATTTAATAACTGAATAAGCACCTAAAAATACTTGTGTAGCTTGTTCAAAATTTTTGGCATTATATGCCTGAACACCCATATTAAAATACATGTCAACACGCACATTGATAAACTCTTGTGCGTCTCTCGTTTTTGACTTCTTAGGATCACTTAACACCTTCTTAAAACTTGCTTTGGAAATTTCAGCATACCCTCTCATTGCTGATGTATCAGGAGTTTTCCCTGTCATTGCTTCCATCCCTGCAACCTCTATCAAAGCATAATAAACCATCCCACGATAAAGATGCATTTTCATATCTTCAGCCGTTTCTGCATTTACTGCTGCTAAATCAATAAACCCTTTAGCTTCATTAACAGATTTCTTAGCCGGTTCAAGTCCCATCATAGGGTTATACTTATTCATGATCATGGCTGCATCGGTAACATTCTTTTTCTGAGCTAGGGAAGAGAAAGCTACAATTGAACCAATAGATAAAGTCAAAAATATTTTTTTCATGCGTTAAATTTTAAACAAAGTTATTAATCTTCGTCCGGACTTTCAATATCCGTGCCAACTTCAGTGTCATCTGGCGCTAAACCTTCTGCTTCCTCGTTCAATCCTTCTACCACTTCGATGTCCTCATCTTCATCTTCACTTCGAGGCACACGTGCGATTGCAGCAATCTCAGCGTTTCCTTTCAAGTTGATTAAACGAACCCCTTGCGCAGCGCGACCCATTGTTCGAATCGTATCTATGTGCATTCGAATGGTTACACCTGACTTGGTGATGATCATTAAATCATCCTCATCGAATACATTTTGAATGGATAGCAATTTACCTGTCTTTTCAGTGATGTTTAATGTTTTCACCCCTTTTCCACCTCGATTTGTAATTCGGTAAACAGGTTCTTTGTCTTCTGGATCATTCAAATACGTGCGTTTTCCGTATCCTTTTTCCGAAACAACTAAAATAGTTGAGAAAATATCTTCAACGCAAATCATTCCGATTACTTCATCGTTTTTCTCACCTAAGGAAACTCCACGAACTCCTGATGCATTTCTGCCCATTGGTCTAACAGTGGCTTCATTGAATCGAATTGCACGACCTGAACTTGTAGCAAGAACGATTTCATTTGTTCCGTTGGTCAATTTAGCTTCTAAAAGCTCATCGTTTTCACGAATTGTAATTGCATTAATACCATTTGATCGTGGTCGAGAATAAGCTTCAAGTGATGTCTTCTTAATTACACCATGTTTCGAACACATGATAATGAAATTGTTATTAATGTAATCCTGATCTGTTAAATCTAGAACTTTCACATACGCTTTTACTTTATCATCTTGCGGAATATTGATCAAGTTTTGAATCGCTCTTCCTTTAGATAATTTATTTCCTTCAGGGATTTCATAAACACGCATCCAGAAACAGCGTCCTTTCTCGGTGAAGATTAACAAATAATTGTGATTGGTTGCTACGAAAAGGTGCTCCAAGAAATCTTTATCTCGTGTAGCTGAACCTTTAGAGCCCATTCCTCCCCTATTCTGAACCTTGTATTCAGCTAAGTTTGTTCGTTTAATGTATCCTGCGTGAGAAATGGTTACAACTACTTCCTCATCTGCAATCAAATCTTCCATGCGCATTTCGCTTGCGGAATATTCGATTCGGGAACGACGCGCATCACCATATTTATCTTTCACTTCAAGAAGCTCGTCTTTGATGATTTGCATTCTTCTTTCTTCGTTTGCTAAAATATCTTTCAAATCAGCAATCAACTCCATTAAATCATCGTATTCGGCACGTAACTTATCTTGCTCAAGACCAGTCAATTGACGTAAACGCATGTCTACAATAGCACGCGTTTGAATTTCAGATAATCCAAATCGTGTAGATAATCTTTCACGCGCATCATCTGGACTAGCTGAAGTTTTTATTATCTCAATAACCTCATCAATATTGTCAGATGCAATGATTAATCCTTCGAGGATATGAGCTCGCTCCTCCGCTTTTCTTAAATCAAACCTAGTTCTTTTAATAACAACTTCATGCCTAAACTTAACGAATTCATGAATCATATCTTTCAGGTTCAACATTCTTGGTCGACCATCGACTAAACAAATGTTATTAACTGAAAATGAGGTTTGTAAAGCAGTGTATTTATATAATTTATTTAAGACCACATTGGCAATTGCGTCGCGTTTGATTTCGAACACAACACGCATTCCGTTACGGTCAGATTCATCGCGTAAATCAGAAATCCCCTCAATTTTTTTATCGTTAACAAGTTCAGCGATTTTCTTAATCATTTCCGCTTTGTTAACCTGATAAGGAATTTCAGTCACAATAATTTGTTCTCTCCCTTGATGCTCTTCTATTTCTGCTTTTCCGCGGATAACAATCCTACCCCTACCAGTCAAAAATGCATCACGCACTCCTTCATAACCATAAATAATTCCCCCTGTTGGAAAGTCTGGAGCTTTTACGTATTTCAGTAGTTCCTCTATTTCCAATTCAGGATTATCAACATATGCTACAATCCCATCAATTACCTCGCTTAAATTGTGAGGAGCCATATTGGTAGCCATACCTACCGCAATTCCGGCTGCACCATTTACCAATAAATTAGGAATTTTTGTTGGGAGAACACTCGGTTCAGTCAAGCTATCGTCAAAATTTGGTTTAAAATCAACCGTTTCTTTCTCCAGGTCATCCAACATCTCCTCTGCAATCTTTCTCAATCGAGCTTCCGTATATCGCATTGCAGCGGGACTATCACCATCCACAGAACCAAAGTTTCCTTGTCCATCCACTAGTGGATAGCGTAAAGACCAAGGTTGAGCCATACGTACCATTGTATCATAAACTGAGCTATCACCGTGTGGGTGATACTTACCCAAAACTTCTCCAACGATTCTCGCAGACTTCTTGTAAGGTCGATTTGAATATACTCCCAAATCTTGCATTCCATATAAAACTCGTCTGTGAACCGGTTTAAACCCATCTCGCACATCTGGAAGAGCTCTAGAAACAATTACCGACATCGAATAATCGATGTAGGCTGATTTCATTTCATCTTCAATATTAATCTGAATGATTTTTTCGCCGTCGGCCATAATATTGTATTATTTTAGTTTTACGTTTTATAAAAGCTTTCAAAATTAAGGAATTCTCGATGTAAGAAGCGACCTAATCCTCCTTTTTACTAACAAAATACTACAATAAATTGTGAATAAATCCGCGTTCAAAAGAAATAATAAACTTTATATTTGTGAGAATAAAACTAAACTTCAATGGAAGCGAAATTTTCCCCAAGGGTAAAGGATATGATTAGTCACAGCCGTGATGAAGCTGTTCGTCTATCCAATGAATTCGTGACTCCTGAGCATTTATTGCTCGGATTGATAAAATTGAACGAAGGGACCGCAATAAATATTCTCAACGAATTCCAGATTGATTTAAATCAAATTAAGACTGATTTGGAGAAAGTTTTGAAGAAATCAGCTGTAAGTAATTTATTGAATACGAATTTACCTTTACTGAAGCAAACGGAAAATATTATCAAGCAATCATATTTGGAAGCGAAACAGTTTAAGGCTGTTATTATTGGAACAGAACATATGTTATTAACCATTTTAAAGCACGAAAATGCCGCGGCTTGCCAAGTATTAAATAAATACGGAATTATGTACGAAAATGCCAAAGACGAATACGAAGCAATTATGGAAGAAAGAGAATTACCTAGATCGGAGTTTCCAGGAAACAATAACGATGATGATGAATCATTTGCAGCGCAAAAAAAGCCTTCTGATCCGAAATCAAAAACACCTGTTTTAGATAATTTTGGTAGAGATTTAACGAAAATGGCTGAAGTCGGTCGACTTGATCCAATTGTTGGTCGCGAAAAAGAAATTGAACGTGTAAGTCAAATTTTATCACGAAGAAAGAAAAACAATCCGATTCTAATTGGTGAGCCTGGGGTTGGTAAAAGTGCTATTGCTGAAGGACTAGCTCTTCGTATCGTTCAAAGAAAAGTTTCACGTGTTCTTTTTAATAAGCGAATCATTTCATTGGATTTAGCGTCACTTGTCGCCGGAACAAAGTATCGAGGACAGTTTGAAGAACGGATGAAAGCCGTGATGCAGGAAATTGAAAAAAATCCTGATATTATTCTTTTTATTGATGAAATTCATACGATTATTGGTGCAGGAGGAGCAAGTGGCTCGTTGGATGCCTCAAATATGTTCAAACCAGCCTTGGCAAGAGGTGAGCTTCAAGCTATTGGTGCGACAACTTTAGATGAATACCGTCAATACATTGAGAAGGATGGTGCATTGGAACGACGTTTCCAAAAAGTAATCATTGAACCAACTACGATTGATGAAACGATTCAAATTTTGAATAATATCAAAGAACGTTATGAAGATCATCATTCAGTTGTATATACAGAGGAAGCTGTTGCTGCCTGTGTGAAATTAACTGAGCGCTACATAACTGATCGTCACTTACCTGATAAAGCAATTGATGCCTTGGATGAAGTTGGCTCGCGTGT
>JBILIY010000248.1:0-3363 GCA_044368815.1 Crocinitomicaceae bacterium | reverse complement strand
TTACATTCCCCATTCTCATGACGGTTTCCTTATGCTTATTGATTAGTTTGGTCGCGTAATTTTCAATGAAAATACCTTTAAAAATACTGGTATCATTGATAGGTGGGTAGACTGTATTGCAAAAATCCTTCATTACATCCCCAAATAAAACTTTGGCTAACAATGGAGAATCTTTCATTAGGGCTGCTGGAGCTCTTTCCTGTAAAGGACTGCGATCAAAAACGATAGTTGAAATATTGCATTTTCCATATTTATTTATCCACAAGTTAATCGTCCAAGTACCGAAAATATAAGAAAAAATATGCAGTTTTTTATAGTCCTTTAGTCCGTATTTTAATATAAACCGATCAACATTTTCAACGGATTTCTCCACAGATTTTCGACTTATGTATTTTGGAATGTATATGTCGTATCCCTTATGTTTAAAAAACTTAGCGATTTTCTTTGTGCCAAAAATCTTCGAACCAAATCCGGGTAAAATCAAAATGGCTTCGTGTTCTGTTTTCGAAATAGAAGAAGACTCAATAAATATTCTACCTTGAGCAAAGTTGGATTGGTTCAAACAGAATATCAAACAAAAAAGAATCGTTAATAGCCGAATCATTAAACCAAATTAAGAATTTCAAAGGAAAATAATTTTGCTGCGATTCAATTTTTATTCACATCTCACAATTGATTGTTAATGAATCATGAAAACTTAAAAATCACATATTCCAACTATTTTTAATTTTGCTTAAAAGAAAAGACATGGCAAATAACTTACTTAAAGGAAAAAGAGGAATTATATTCGGTGCGTTAAACGATCAATCAATCGCTTGGAAAGTAGCCGAACGTGCGCACGAAGAGGGTGCTCAGTTTGTATTGACAAACGCACCAATTGCAATGCGAATGGGAGAAATCAATGGCTTAGCTGAAAAAACAGGTAGTCAAATTATCCCTGCTGACGCAACGAGTATTGAAGATCTTGAGAACTTAGTTACAAAGTCCATGGAAATTTTAGGTGGTAAAATTGATTTTGTTTTACACTCAATTGGCATGTCTCCGAATGTTCGAAAAGGAAAACATTATACGGAGAGTAATTACCAGTTTTACAATCAAACCATGGATGTTTCAGCGATTTCGCTTCATAAAACATTGGCTACTCTTTATAAACATGACGCCATTAACGAGTGGGGTTCTGTTGTTGCTTTAACATACATCGCAGCCCAACGAATTTTCCCTGATTACAATGACATGGCAGATGCTAAATCATTGTTGGAATCAATTACACGTTCGTTTGGATATCATTACGGAATCAAAAATAAAGTACGTGTAAATACAATTTCTCAATCGCCAACCGTTACAACTGCCGGTCAAGGAATCAAAGGATTTACCGAATTTATCAATTTCTCCGAGCAAATGTCACCACTTGGAAACGCTCCTGCGGTTGCCTGCGCAGATTACTGTATCACAATGTTTTCTGATTTAACGAAATACGTAACAATGCAAAACCTTTTCCACGACGGAGGTTTTTCGAATACAGGCGTTACGCAACAAGTAATTGAAAAATTCGGAAACTAAAAACTTATATTAAGTGATGATTTCCCTATGCCAATTGTAAAAATTGAGCACATTTCTATTTTGCTGCATTTCTTTCGGTAATTTCTCAAATAAGGTTGTCATTTTTCGATGATTGTTCTTCACGCCATCTAAAGCGCATCGGATTAATTCAACACTTTTAAGATTTATCTCGTTTTCAAGTATTTTAAATGGCTGTGCTTGATAGAGGATTCGAAATTTATCAAATTCTGGCAAGTTAACTTTAAGGAATAAATCGCACCATAGATCACCGTTCGGACCTGTAATCAAATATTTCAATTCATCGATCACTAATAGTTCTTCAATTTTCCTTTGATCGTCAATTTTTGATAGATTACTAAAGAGATTTTCCATTATTTTATCAAAATTCATTTCCCGAGTCAAAACGCGTAAAACATCCTTCATTCCGGATTCAGATGTGCAATAAGCATTGTAAAAATTTCGTCGAGGATTAAACTTGGAAATGTAAGACATGCATTCTAATTCATCGGTCTCATTCAAAAGTGAAAGGTCAATATCTTCGCTCCATTTTTTAAATAATTTATTTTCATCTTCCAGGCAAGAATTGACCAAATCCATTAATTCATCTTCATTGAAATATAGTTTTTCACGTAAATCGAATTCACTTTTTTGTAATAATCTCACATAGGCTGCGTGATCTTGACGAAATGACCTTAATTTGAAGAATAAAAAGTAAACCAAAGAAGAAAGATCCATTCCTTTTGAATCATAAATATCATCTTTATTATTTCGAATAAAATAAAAGAATGAATCTTTGGATGCTATATAAATTCTGCAAACATCGTATTTAAGAATGTCCATAAGTATTAATTTGGCTTCGATTCTTAACGAAATTAAACCTAGTAAATAACATAAACTTTTAAAATATTTCATAAGGTGTTATATTTTTAAATGTTTCGCGTTTGTAGATTTTAGAAATTTGAAATAAGTATGTTGAATAAAAATGATGTTAAAATCGGAGAGTCAATTCGTTTTATTGATGACTCAAATCTTTATGAAGGAATTTCATTCATTATAAGACCAGAAATTGGGAAAATTTATACCGTTAGGGGATATTCTGAAAAAGGCTTCTATTTAGAAGAAATAAAAAACATTGATATCGAGTGGATTAACGGAGAAACAAGAGAAGTTGATAGTGTATGTGAGCCGGGTTTTGGAGCTTGGAGATTCGAAAAATTAAAAACGTTCAAAGTTAAAATTGATGAAAGATTATTGGCTTCAATCAACGAAAAAAAAGAATTTGTCGAATTGGAAACAATTGTTGGACAGAATTAATCCATTTATTTTTTATTTTTGAAAATGGCAGAAATAAATAATTCTTTTCAATTCCAAGCATCCAACGAAATTCTTGAAACCTTCCTTAGCTATATGCACGATTCATATTTTACTGAATCTGACATTGACAATTACGATGAAGAGTTTCAGAGCGAAACAAAATTGACTGTTTATTTTGATAGTTTCGGAACGCTAAAAGAATTTGTAAGCAAAGCTAAAAAAGCAGCTAAGAAATTCAAGGTTGATTTTGATTGCACTCTAATTGTTGGCTGGAGTCTTGATGGAGATTATTACTTGTATTCCTATCGTCACGAAACAGACGAACTAAACTGTTATGAATTACTTTCAGAATTTAAGAAATCTGTTAAAATAGTTGACGAAAGCACTTATGAATTTCAAGGAATAAAATACAATGAATCAGATGTTCCGGGTGTGCTGGGTTCTGATATGATCGATCATTTCTATAAAGATAACCTTAAAAGATTAAAA
>JBILIY010000249.1:0-3363 GCA_044368815.1 Crocinitomicaceae bacterium | reverse complement strand
AAATGAATAGAAAAGATTTCTTAGTGGAAATTATCGCTGAACATCATAAAGACGGAATTAATTCGATTTTCGGATTCGGAATTGGACAAGATTTGAAAAACGTTTCTAAAAATATTGCTTACCTCAGTCAGGGGGGATTAGGATTGCCTAACAAGGATTACTATACAGATGAAAAGAAAAAAGATTTATTGAATGATTATGAAAAACATATTGCTCGTTGCTTTGAGGCCATTGGGAAAACCCAAGATCAAGCAAATGACATCGCTCAACATGTTTTAGTTTTCGAGAAAAAATTAGCTTCAGTCATGTTATCCAAATCGGAAATGCGAATCCCAGAGAAAGTTTACAACAAAAAGAGTTTTCGTGAAATCACTTCCATTACGGGAACTTTTGATTTTCGATATTATTTGAATCTTGTAGGATGTGCTACTCCAGACTCAATCGTTGTAGATAATCCAACATTTATGCGGACCATTGCTGAAATGGTCGAAACGAGCGATTTGCATACTTGGAAACATTACCTTTCATGGAAAGTAATTAGACATTATGCCAAACATTTGGATCAGAAATTTGTGGATCTCAATTTTGAATTTTATGGTAAAAAGTTGAGTGGAAAAAAGACAATGAAACCACTCAATGAAAGTGCGATAGATGAAATTACCGATATGGAGTTCGCCGAATTACTTGGAAAAGCTTTTGTTGACAAACACTTTTCGAAACAAGCCCAAGACCGAGTCAATTCGATGGTTGACAACCTTTTGATTGTATTTCAAGATCGAATAAAGAATTTGGAATGGATGAGCGAAACAACTAAAAAAGAGGCATTAAATAAACTGAATTCCATTGGTCGTAAACTTGGGTTTCCGAGTAAATGGGAAGACTTTTCAAAACTCAATTTCTCTGCTAACACTTATTTGGATAACATAAAGGAAGTAAATCGATACTCCGTCAAAAAGAATTTTGAAGAACTAAGTAAACCTGTTGACAAAGAAAAATGGGGCATGCCTGCGCATATGGTTAACGCATACTACCACCCTCTTTTAAACGAAATAGCTTTTCCTGCTGGAATTATGCAGCCACCCTTTTTTGATGAAAAGGCAGAAGATGCTGTAAACTATGGCCGCATCGGTATGGTTATCGGTCATGAATTCACTCATGGATTTGACGACATGGGGTCAAAATTTGCCGCGGACGGAACGTTCAAGAATTGGTGGACAGATGAAGATCGAACACTATTTGAAGAAAAAACAAAAATATTAGGCGAGACATATTCCGCTTTTTGTCCATTAGAAGGAAATTGTGTTAACCCAGATTTAACGATGGGTGAAAATATCGCAGATCTTGGTGGTTTGACAATGGCTTTTTATGCGTATACCCGAACGGATGAATTCAAAAAGAATGAAATGCGAGAAGGATTTACACCTGCTCAGCGATTTTTTATAGCATACGCTCAACTTTGGAAAATCAAATATACGGATGAAGAAATGAAAAATCGAATTGCAAACGACCCCCACTCACCTGGAATGTATCGTGTAAATGGACCTCTAAAAAACTGCCCTGAGTTTTTCAACGCGTTTAGTGTCGAAGAAAATCGTCCAATGCGCAACTCATCAAAAAAGATTGCTAAAATTTGGTAATTATGCTTTTTAAAATGAAATTCCTTCTCTGTCTTTTAATTGTTTCTGCATTTTTCAATTGGTCAACTAGTCAAGTTTTAAATATTGATCGCGAAAATGGTCAAGATTCAACATTTAGACGAAATATTTTCAGCGTTAATTTCGGTTTTAACCTTGACAAACAGAAACGAAATCTTTTAGAATTTTCAAGTCAATTGGAAAATGATTTTTTTCTGAAAAAGAAAAATTTAGTCTGGATATCACTTGCACAAACAGATGCATCATTTAATGGTTCATCTATTTTGGAAAACAATGGATATTTCCAAATGAGATTAAGGGATAACGATAAAAGACTCGTTTATCCTGATTATTTCATTCAATACCAATGGAATGGTGTATGGGGATTACAAAACCGAGCCTTAGCTGGTTGCAACGCTCGCTTCCGTTTTTGGGAAAACAAAAAGGATGATCTTTACGCTGGAATTGGTTTATTTTATGAATACGAAAAATGGAATCCGTCTGTTTCCGCATTTGCTTTTGCTCAAGATTCGCTTGAAATAGTTTACCGCTATATCCCTCGTTTAAATCTCACAGCAAAAACAGCCGTTCAACTTAAAGAAGGTATCGACTTAAGTGCGAGTAGCTTTGTTCAGTTTCCAATGAATGATCGTTTCAACCATTTTCTAAATCCAAGATGGTTTATTGATTTAAACCTATTTATGGCGGTAACTAAGCATTTATCGATTCAGGTGCATTACGACCATAACTTTGATACATACCGACCCTTACCTATTGATACTTGGTACTATAATTTCAATATTGGATTTCAATTAAAATGGTAGTTTATTCAATATCCTTCAATTCCAAATTACTTAAGTGCAGAATCAATAAATATTTATCCCCACTGATTCGACCTTCCAAAAATCCCCTGTATTTTTTACCTCCGTCTTGAAAAACAAGTGGCTCTTTCCCATTTTTACCAGCACCAACCATCATTAAAGAATTTTCTTCATTTAGTTTTTTTGAAATATCAAAGAGAAACTCGAAAGTCAAGCCATTGACATGAAAAAGCTGGTATTTTTTCTCAAAAACGACCTTATTATAAAAATCGGATTTCTTGAAAAGTTGCCCCATCATCAATGGGATTTCATCCGTAATGTTGGATTCATTCTCTTGTAGTCTGCGCTCTTCCATTTTTTCGCCTTGCGTGTTGCGAATTATTTCTCGAATACTAACACGAAAGGCAGGTTTCAACTTATTGTTAATATACAATCTTGAAGTTCCAGAAATTTTCATACCCGTTCGTTTCAAATCTACCTCTGGATTATCAGATATGAGCGCTTCCGCAATTTTTTCGTTGGAACCATAACTGGCAAGCATTCCATCATAACATCCTGCAAGGGTAGTTTTTAAAACACGTGTTGATTCTGTCATGCTTCCTTTAGCTGTAACGTAAAAAACGTTTTTAGTTTTAGGTTTCCCTGCAAATAAGAGCTTAGCATCTCGACCCTTTTCATCCATTAAATTGATATACCTCTTCATCTATTTCACTTAAAACATTGAAAAATCGATTCCTTGATCTTCTTCATTTTCCTCTTCTAATTCTGGAATAGCAAGAATTGTTTGATTCTTATTACCAAGAAACTCAAACTCAAGTTTTCTACCGCTTAATATGAATGCTCCTTCAGAATTTGAGATTAAAACAGCATCTGCACCTTCATAGTCTGTTCTATAATTAAACTCAAAG
>JBILIY010000245.1:0-3380 GCA_044368815.1 Crocinitomicaceae bacterium | reverse complement strand
ACTTGATGACACGGCAATTGTCGCTCAGTTAATTATGCCAGCGGTGGGAAGGTTAGGTCAAACAAAAGAAACCATTGATCAACACATCAAGGATCGCGTAATTGGAGGAGTGCTTATGTTAAATGGCACAAAGGATGAATTCATTTCTTGGATCAAGGATTTTGAAAAAAACAACAAAGCAAAAGGTAATCTACCCTTTTTGTATAGCGCGGATGCAGAACCAAGTTTAGTTAATCGAAAAATTGCTGGATCTACACCTGTAAAAAAAGCGAATGAACTTACTAGCATCGATGAAGTTAAAACTGTTGCCGAAACAATTTCAAAAGATTTAAACGAAATTGGAATCAACTACAATTTTTCACCAGTTGTAGATATGTCACCAAACAAAACAGTTGGATTCAGAAGTTTCGGTGCTGTTCCTGCAAATATAATCCCTTGGTCTGACGCATTTATTCAAGAAACACAGAAAAACAACATCATTGCAACTGCCAAGCATTTTCCTGGTCACGGACTAGTTTCGGGTGATACACACAAAGCATTGCAAATGATTGATGGGGAAATGAAAGAAATTAAAAACTACCCAGAGTTAATCGCAAATGGTGTATTATCCATCATGGTTGCTCACATCGCTGTTCAAAATAATAAAGAATACAGTACGGAAGGACTTCCTTCTACCTGTTCTGAAAAAATCGTTACCAAACTATTAAAAGATAGTTTGGGCTTCAAAGGACTTATTGTTACAGACGCGATGAACATGGGTGGCGTTGTGAATGTTCCAAATGCATCATCGAAGGCGGTTGCCGCAGGTTGTGATATCGTTTTGATGCCATTAGATGCTAAAAAATCACACCAAGAACTATTGAAATTATATAGAACTGACAAAAATTTCAAAGCGAAAGTAGACGCTTCTGCCAAGAAAATCATTCGAATGAAAATCGCATTAGGACTATTAAAAAGCTAGTTTTTTGTTAAAATAAACTTATGATAAAACTTGGACTTTTTTTCGCCTTTTTGCTAATTTGCCCTAAAATGAAAGCGCAGCAAACTAAAACTCCAGAAATGGTAGTCCAAGAAAATCTCGACTTCTACAACCAAAAAAACTTAGAAGGATTCATGTCCTCATTCACAGATAGTATCGCATTGTATACATTTGGAAATACAGAACCTGTAGCTAAAGGAAAAGAAGCAATAAGAAATTTGTACAAAGGCTTATTCGATGCTTCGCCAAAATTACATTCAACCATTTTACATCGTTCCATAATTGGAAACAAAGTCATTGATCATGAATCCATTTTAGGAAGGAAAGGCAGTGATGTTACAATTGAACTCGTTATGATTTACGAAGTATCAGAAGATAAAATTGTGCGAATGACTGTAATACGCGAGTAAAATCTTTCGTTAATTTAGCGTATGATTCATTGGAAAAATAATTCACAACCTACAACTCCTTTTCTTGCGTCCATCTTCAACTATTACCTTTCAAACGACTTGGAAGGCTATGCAGAGTATGATGAGTTGACTTTGAATCTAGTTCAAGAGATGCCTGGTTATTTGGGTTACGAAAGCATGAAATACGAAGGTCGCGGAAAGTTTATTAGTTATTGGAAAGACCAAGAATCAATTAAGGAATGGGCAATGCATCCAGTTCATATCGAAGCGAAAAAACTTGGCGCTGAAAAATGGTATCGATACTACCACAGCATAATTGCAGAGGTGAATCGGTTTCATGTGCATGGATTAATTTAATTTAAAAGAATGAAGATTTTATTTTCTATAAGTTTTTTTACGGTTTTGGTGCTTCACTCAAAATCCCAAACCATTTATTTCCCTCCTGTTTCAGGAAATACCTGGGATACGATAGCCCCTCAAACAATGGGTTATTGCCAACCAAAAATTGACAGCTTGTACAATTTTTTGGATGTAAACAATACAAAGGCCTTTATTCTATTAAAAGACGGGAAAATTGTTTTGGAAAAGTATTTTGGAACACATACTGCAACGACTCTATGGCAATGGGCTTCAGCCGGGAAAACCATTACTTCCTTTATGACTGGAATTGCGCAACAAGAAGGACATTTATCAATAACGGATACTACTTCAACCTACCTTGGACAAGGTTGGACTAATTGCACTCCTGAGCAAGAAGAAAAAATCACGATTTGGAATCAACTTACGATGACCTCAGGGTTGGATGATGGTGTTTCGGATCATTTTTGTACGCTTGATACGTGTTTAAATTATTTGGCTGATGCAGGAACGCGCTGGGCATATCACAATGGTCCTTACACGCTTTTGGATGGCGTTATTGAAAATGCTACCGGACTAACCTTGAATAATTACACTACGCAAAAATTGAAAAATCCAACAGGCATGACAGGCGCATTTTTTTCAGTGGGTTATAACAATGTATTCTTTAGCACTGCGCGCAGTATGGCGCGATTTGGATCCTTGATTTTGAACAAAGGAACCTGGAACGGAAACCAAATCATGACAGATACTGCTTATTTCAATGACATGGTAAATACTACTCAAAACTTGAACAAATCTTATGGATATTTGTGGTGGTTGAATGGTAAGCAGTCGTTTATGGTGCCGACTTTACAAACAGTATTTCCCGTTTATATGTGTCCAAATGCGCCTGCTGACATGATTTCTGCCATTGGTTCAGGTGGACAATTTTTAAATGTTGTCCCAAGTCAGAATTTGGTATGGTTGCGCATGGGTGATGAACCAGGTAATTCAAATGTTCCTTTTCTTTTAAACGATCAAATCTGGGCGTATGTGAATGATTTAGTATGCGCCTCATCAACGATCGAAGAGAATTTCAATTCGGAGCAAATTAAAATATATCCCAACCCATCGAATGAGCAAATTACAATTTCAGGGGGCCAAGGACGATTAGGAAAGGTACAGATCTATAATCAAATTGGACAAAAAATGATAGAATTTGATTGTGATTCAGCTTCAAAATCGTTAAATCTATCAGGATTTGAAAATGGACTTTTCTTTTTGGTTTTTCCTGAAAAAGGGATTACGCTTAAATTCATCAAGTTAAACTAATTAAAAGAATTTAATTGTCTGAAAATATAAGGCCTCAATACAGTACTTTTTCATTCAACTTTACTGGAAATAAAATTATATGTTTTACTTTGCACACAAAACTGATTGAGATTTCAAGAAGCTAAACTTATAAAAAACAATCCTATGGCAGTTTACGATTATAACGAGGCAATTTATGGAGCTTTGTGCTACATTTATGGTAACGATGACGATAGAATAAGTGTTGAAGAAAAGAGAGGAGTCAAATCTCGTTTTGTCGAAAGGCATTATCTTTCACAAGAAACAATGGAGACTATTTCACATAGATGGTCAAGAGGCAC
>JBILIY010000013.1:0-11238 GCA_044368815.1 Crocinitomicaceae bacterium | reverse complement strand
TAAATTTTCTTCGTTTGGAGTGGCCCAAAGAAATCCCTTTGTGAGCTGATTGTAGTTTGTTGGACGATCTGTAGAATCTTGATAATAAGAAAACACATAGGGGTCAATCCCCGCAACTAACCATTTATTATCTAAAATAGGCTTGTAAAAAGAAAGCTCTTTTTTCGCATATTTATATTGAAATTTATGAAAAAAGCTTGTTTCAACGTCTTTTAGATCTGTTAAAGAGTTTAAGAAAACCAGGTCAATTTTTGCGTTATATCCTTTGGATTTTAATATTTGTTGAATACTGTCAGCCGACATATTTAAAATCTTGATATTGATTCCTGTTCGTTTTTCAAATCCCTTGTAGTAGATTGTATCTTGTGGTTGTAAGAAATTCGATGCGATTACGAGGTCGCTTTTATAGTCGGGTTTTGCAGTTTCCAAACCACAAGAGGTAAATATTAAAACAGAAATCAGTATGATATAAATAGATTTCATAATAACACTTTCAAAGATAAAATCATTTCAAAAACAGCTACTTGTTCTCCAAGATTATTTAGTGCATAAACGGTAATGGATTCATTTTGTCTCTCTTCGGAAGAAATACATGTTTGAAGCATATTTTCTATTTTTTTGCCTTCTGAACAAACAAAACGAATGTCGCTTTCCGCTCGTTTCAAAAATTCGGCTTTTATTCCTTTAAACGCCAACGAAGTTTTTCTTTGTAGAATTTCAGAATGATAATAAGCTAAGATTCCAGCAGCGACATCCGCCCCAACGGCTAAAGCACCGAAATACATCGAATTGAGGTGGTTTTTTGTTCGTCTGCGCAATGCAATGGAAACCACAATTTCTTCTTTGTTGATTGAAATAAGTTTTGGACGTACAAATCCAATAATTGGAATTTTTACTAGCCCCAATAAAAATAATTTCCACCTCATTTTCCTTAAAGAATCCATTATCCTCCAGTTAATTTTTTTATTTCATGCAACTTCATCAGGGCTTCAACAGGAGTAAGTGTATTGATATCAATCGTTATCAATTCATCGTGAATTTGTTCCAATACAGGATCGTTTAACTGGAAAAAGCTTAGTTGCATGTTTTCGGTTCCATTCGAAACTAGTTTTTTGGATGATTTTTGCTTTTTACCTCCTACTTCTGCGTGGGATGTTTCGAGATCTTTTAAAACTTGTTCAGCGCGTTGAATTACCAATGGAGGCATACCCGCCATTTTTGCAACATGGATTCCAAAGGAGTGTTCGCTACCCCCGGGTGTTAATTTTCGCAAGAATAAAACTTTATTCGCGGTTTCTTTAACAGAAACGTTGTAATTCTTAATTCGCTCAAATCGTTTCGACATTTCGTTTAACTCGTGATAATGAGTCGCGAATAACGTCTTACATTTAGCTTTCGGATTTTCATGAATAAATTCCGCTATCGCCCAAGCAATTGAAATTCCGTCATAGGTGCTTGTTCCCCTTCCGATTTCATCTAATAAAATCAAACTACGAGGTGATATGTTGTTGAGTATACTCGCTGTCTCGTTCATTTCAACCATGAAAGTAGATTCACCAGAAGAAATGTTGTCTGAGGCTCCAACGCGGGTAAATACTTTGTCAATCAATCCAATTTTTGCTGAATCCGCAGGTACAAAACATCCCATTTGCGCCATCAATACAATTAAAGCTGTTTGGCGTAAAATCGCACTTTTCCCACTCATGTTTGGCCCTGTAATCATTATGATTTGTTGATCCGTGCTGTCCAAATAAACATCATTTGGAATGTATTCTTCACCTATGGGAAGTCGTTTTTCAATAACGGGATGTCGTCCATTTTTAATATCCAACACAAAACCATCATTAATTTCAGGTCGTTTGTAGTTGTTTTCAAAAGCGATTTGCGAAAATGAAAATAAACAATCTAGACGAGCGATGACATTGGCATTATGCTGAATAGGATGGATATAATCCGCCATGTTATAAACTAAGTCCTGAAAAAGTTTGGTTTCAATTGCAAAAATCTTTTCTTCAGCTCCTAAAATTTTGGTCTCGTATTCCTTTAATTCTTCTGTTATGTAGCGTTCGGCATTTACCAATGTTTGTTTCCGAATCCAATCTTCAGGGACTTTGTCTTTATGTGAGTTACGAACTTCAATGTAATAACCAAAAACGTTATTAAAGGATATTTTCAGGCTCTGAATTCCAGTTCTCTGCGACTCGCGCTCTTGAAGTTGTTCTAAATAATCTTTTCCGTGATAAGCAATTTCTCTGAGTTCATCCAATTCTGAATTACAACCAGAACGGATAACGGCTCCTTTTCCAATTTGTCCTGCAGGTTCATCGGTGAGTGTGTTTTCAATTAGTTGAATCAATGTTTCACACGTATTCAATTGATCCACCATTTTCTTTAGAGACACTAATGAATCTTCTTTCAAGAGTTCTTTAATCGGATGAATTTGCAAAAGCGTCCTCCGTAAATGCATCACTTCCTTCGGATTCACTTTTCCAACCGCAACTTTTGATATCAACCGCTCTAAATCACCAATTTCTCGCAATCGCTGACTCAGTTCAAATGCAATTTCCTCGTTCTTCGTTAAATAGTCAACAACATCCAAGCGTTCGTTGATTGGTTTCTCATCTTTCAGCGGTAAAACTATCCAACGTTTTATTAAGCGACCACCCATCGGGGTATGGGTTTTATCTAAAATATCGGCAAGCGTTTTGGCGTTGTCATTCGTTGAAAATACCAATTCCAAGTTTCGAATGGTAAAACGATCCAACCAAACGTATTTTTCTTCTTCAATACGTGCAATGGAAGTGATGTGGCCAAGTCGCTGGTGCTGATTTTCACTTAAGTAATAAAAAACGGCTCCTGCCGCAATGACAGCCAAAGACATTTTTTCAATTCCAAAGCCTTTCAGATTTTTTGTTCCGAAATGTTTGTTCAAACTTTCTTCTGCAAATTCTTCGGTAAATGCCCAATCTTCAAGCCGGAAGGTATAATGATTCTCACCAAATTGAGTTTGGAAATCCTTTGTTCTATTCTTTTGAAATATAATTTCACTGGGCTCAAAGCTGCTTATCAGTTTGTCTATGTATTCTTTATTTCCTTCCGCAACCAAAAATTCACCCGTTGAGACATCGAGAAAAGCAACTCCTAAATGATCTTTCCCAAAGTGAATGGCACACAAAAAATTGTTTTTTCCTTGTTCCAAGACTTGATCGTTGAAGGAAACGCCAGGAGAAACAAGCTCGGTTACGCCTCGTTTGACAATTGTCTTGGTCATTTTCGGATCCTCGAGCTGATCACAGATAGCCACTCGTTGTCCGGCACGAACTAATTTAGGTAAATAGGTATCCAATGAATGATGCGGAAAGCCGGCTAATTCAATTTCAGACGCTGAACCATTCTTGCGTTTTGTTAAAATAATCCCTAAAATCTTGGAAGTTTTAATCGCATCTTCTCCGAAAGTTTCGTAAAAATCTCCAACGCGAAATAACAACAGAGCCTGGGGATGGCGAGCTTTAATCTGATTGTATTGCTTCATTAAAGGGGTTTCAGCTACTGCTTTTTGGGAGCTCACGGTTCGTTTTTACGTTAAAAAATTGAATCAATAAAGTTAAATATTTTATAGCAAGGAGATTCGTTATATCTTCGCATTTAATGAACAAAAAACGAAAACTTTGGGAGCTTAACCGTGTTTCTGAGGAAGAATTTAAAGCGCAGCAAAAAAACCCAGTTGTTATTGTTTTGGATGATATTAGATCCTTGAATAACATTGGTTCATTCTTTCGGACAGCTGATGCTTTTAATATTTCAAAAATTTATTTGTGTGGAATTACTGCTTGTCCGCCTCACAAAGACATTCACAAAACAGCTTTGGGTTCTACTGAAACCATTGAATGGCAATACCGAGAAAACATTGTTGAACTTTGTTCTGAATTAAAATCATCAGGTTACTCATTGTGTACAATTGAACAAACCGAACAAACAGTTTTATTACAAAACATCAATGATTTGAAGGGTGATCGCTTCGCATTAGTGTTTGGAAACGAAGTAAATGGCGTTAATCAAGAAATCGTTGATTTATCAAATTATGTAATTGAGATTCCGCAGTTTGGCACAAAGCACAGTTTGAATGTGAGCGTTTGTGCTGGGATTGTACTTTGGGAATTCTGCAAGAAATACATTTAATTTTATTCCATAAAAAAAGGCTGTGAAATCTCACAGCCTTTTAAATTATTGGTGTTTTAATTATTTAACCACAACGTGCTTAGTTGTTTTTGCTCCATTTGAAGAAACAACTACAACATAGCTACCTTTAGCTAAATTTTCAGTTCCAAATGTTAAAGTTTGAGAACCAGAAGCATTGTTCAAATTCATAGTTGAAACAACTCTTCCTTGAAGATCCATCAAAGAAACAACGTAGTCAGCTGTTTTTGCATTGAATGCAATGTTAATTACATCTGTAGCTGGGTTAGGGTATACTTCAAATGAAACTTGTTCCATTTCTTCTAAACCACTTGTACAAGCTGAACTTGATATAGAAATATCATCAATGTAGATATTGTTACCGTATTTGTTGTCATTTGTAAACCGCACGAATAATGAAGAAGCATTCGCATAATTTGCTAAGCTTACACACTCTTGACGGAAATCAGATGCAGAAGCAGGGGTGAAGCTTGAGGTTAAATCAGCTCCAGTTGCCAATGCAGTTCCTTGCTTCGTGAAAACTTGTGTAAAAGGACCATTACAATTAGTTGAAACACTAACATCTAATTTATCAAAGTATGTTGCGTCATAACGTCGGTTAGCCACTTTAAATAAAAGTGATGGATTTGATTGACCAGTTAAATTAAATGCTTGTGTAATGAAGTGATCTAATTCTCCGGTTGCTGTGTAATTATAGGTATTAATTCCCATCATTCCTCCAAGTGTGCTCAAACGCTCCCAAGTGATGTCATTATCAGCGTTTAATAATTGCCAGTTTGCATAAGGGAAAGAAGCACTTGCAAATCCTTCAGTTGAGTTTACAGCTGTTGTCACTGTAGGGTCGATGTACGATAATTGTTGCGTCAATGTTGAATTAGCAGCATTATTATCTGTCGAAGTGATTGTAATAGTAGCAGTTGCTGAGTTTGTTAAGTTTACTGTTCCTAAGTTTACTTGAGCAACACCATACGTATTTAAGTTACCAGTCCAATTGTACGTAATTGGAGAAGGTATACCTGTAACAGATATCGTAGCACTTGTTAAAGCAGTGATTCCGTTATTTTGTAAAGTAACACTTAAGTTAAAGTTTGAACAAGAAGTAGTTGTTCCTGTGTAGCCCAAAAGAGCTGGATCAACTGGATCAGAAGCAACAGCAGGACAATCACCAATATAACCGTTTAATGCCGTAAGTGTACCGATTGAACCAGCAACTCCAGATTGAAGTACAGTTCTATTAGGACAAATAACATACATCACTGGAAAATATGCGATATCTAATCCCGAATTTTCAAAAGACGCTGTTGTGGTAAGGTCAATAATTGGCATATTCTCTCCTGTTACCCAGTCACCTTGTGTGTTGGTTCCCGTTCCATTCAAATCTGCTGAATTTGTTGATGGGTCACCTTCAACAAAAAACACCATTGCATCATTTGCAGTAGAGTTTGGTCCATGGGCATTGTAAAAGCTGTTTAAGGCATCTGTCCCATGGTAATTCCAACATGGCCCACACCAAGTTGCAGAAACATCGATTACTACCATTTTACCGGCATCAAGGTAATCGAATAAAGAGTGAGTAGTTCCATTGATATCAGTCAATGTGAAATTGTTTACCACAGTCCCAACAGGTGTTTGAGCCTTAAGCCCACCAATTCCTGCAAAAACAGCGATACTAAGTAATAGTTTTTTCATATTTAAAATGTTTAGTTTGCGTAAATTTAGCACAAAGTTTTAAAAATGCGAAGAAAGCTTGTGATTTTTTCAGGAGCGGGTATGAGTGCTGAAAGCGGAATTAGTACTTTTCGTGATTCAGGAGGTCTTTGGGAAAAATATGCTATTGAAGATGTCGCGACTCCGGAGGCTTGGCACAAAAACCCTGACCTTGTAACTGATTTTTATAATCAGCGAAGAAAACAAATAATCGAAACGGAACCTAACCTAGCACATCGAATAATTGCCGAATTAGAAAAGAGTCACGAGGTGATTGTAATTACTCAAAATATTGATGATTTGCACGAGCGCGCTGGATCTACAAATGTATTGCATCTTCACGGAAATATTCGGTTTTCGAAGTCATCTGGTCCAAATCAAGAAAAAGAATATTATCCCATTGATGGTTGGAAACTCGATTCGGATGATGCTTGTCCGGAAGGTTACCGATTACGACCTCATGTTGTATGGTTCGGAGAGGACGTCCCTATGTATGACAAAGCCGTTAAGGAGATTGAATTGGCAGATGTTTTTATCGTAATAGGAACATCTCTACAGGTATATCCTGCGGCTGGATTGATACATTACGCCTCACGCAATGCAGTTAAATGGATCATTGACCCAAATGTGAATGCTTTTTCTGTCCCTAACACTTTTCAAAAAATAAATAAAAACGCCTCGGAAGGGATGAAGGACCTAATCAATAACCTTATTGATTAATTATTTCTTTTTCGCTTGCTCTTTAATGAAAAGCTCTATCGCGCCAACCATTGAAGGTGCTTTCGGATGAGGTGCATGAACATCTAGGCGAAGGTTGTTTTTCATAACAGCATTGGCGGTGGTAGGCCCGAAAGCAGCTATAATCGTGTTGTTTTGCTTAAAATCCGGAAAGTTCTTTAATAACGACTCAATTCCTCCCGGACTAAAGAAAACCAACATATCGTAGTAAACATTTTCTAAATCTGATAAATCAGCAGCTACAGTTCGATACAATACAACTTTAGTAAATGGAAATCCATGTTTTTCTAGTGTTATGGGAATAATATCGCGCAAGATATCCGTGCAAGGCAAAAGGAATTTTTCCGCCTTGTGTTTTTTCATAACCTCCACTAAATCATCAATTGTTTGCTTACCAAAGAAAATTTTTCGCTTTCGATAAGCCACATATTTTTGGAGATAAAGAGCAATTGCTTCTGAAATACAAAAATATTTCATCGTATCTGGGACCTCAAATCTAGTTTCCTCAGCAATACGAAAAAAATGATCAACCGCGACTTTGGAAGTTAATATAATTGCGGTGTGCTCAGCTATGTTTACACGTTGTGATCGAAATTCTTTCGCGTCAATTCCTTCAACTTTTATAAAGGGACGAAAATCGATTTTTAATTTATATTTTTCCGCCAAATCAAAATAAGGTGATTTATCTCCTTCTGGCTTGGGTTGAGAAACTAAAATTGTTTTAATTGCCAAGGCGTCAAAAAATTAAAAATTTTAACATCACATCTTCGTCTGTACATACATCTGAATCAATTTATTCAGAATAAAAACAGGTAATATTTCGAAAGTGCAAAGATACAAAAAAATGTAATACCAACTGAATCCACCCCAAAAAGCAAAAAGTAGCCCCTTCAAGATACGAATCAGCGAAGAAATTGCCAAAATGGTAATGAAAACAATAACAAAAACCGTTTTGAATTTCATATTTAACAACCATAAAAGCGAAAGAAGTAAATACAAAATACCTGAAAAATACCATATCTGCCTGGTTATGAGTGCTCCACCTTCGGAAATACCTGATTGTCCAGAAAAAATACTGGTAATTCGAAAACCGATTTGCTGAAGAAGTGTCAAAAATCCAACCAACAAAAATCCTGAAATTGTAGCAAAAGAATAATTGTTTTCTTCAAAAAGCATTAAGAAAAAGCAGAGGGATATGGAGATAATAAAGTTGATTACCAATGCGATACTGGCACCCTGACTTATTCGTAAATTTTCATTAAATGATTTGTCTTGAGCCTTGAATTTAAAAAATCCAGTACTAATAGCAGTAAAAAAATTGGGATTATTGATTCTGCCCGCCCCAACAATTGCACTGCAAGCGAGAATTACAAACAACAAAATGCTAGTTAAATGTGTTTGTCTATCTAATAGTTCGAAATTTGACTGAAGCAACAAATGGGGTAAGATCATTTCGTTGCAAAATTAAATAAATAGTTAATTTTGACGATTAATTAATTGGGGGGATTCAGCATTATAAAAATAAATTGAATGAAAACAGATCTTTATCAGCATCCAGATTACTATAACATGGATGATTTACTTTCAGATGAACACAAATTAGTTCGTGACGCGGCTCGAGCGTGGGTTAAAAAAGAAGTTTCTCCCATCATCGATGATCACTATGAGAAAGCAACATTTCCAATGCATCTACTTAAAGGATTAGGTGAAATTGGTGCGTTTGGCCCGTACATTCCTGAAGAGTATGGTGGTCCGGGATTGGATCAAATTTCTTACGGTTTAATCATGCAGGAATTAGAGCGATGTGATTCAGGTTTGCGCTCAACGGCATCTGTTCAGTCTTCTTTGGTCATGTATCCAATTTGGAAATATGGTAACGAGGAACAAAAACAAAAGTACCTTCCTAAGTTGGCAACAGGAGAAATGATGGGTTGTTTTGGATTAACAGAACCTGATTATGGCTCGAATCCTGGCGGTATGATTACCAATTTCAAAGATGCGGGTGACCATGTAATTTTAAATGGTGCAAAAATGTGGATTTCAAACGCTCCATTTGCACAGATTGCGGTGGTATGGGCTAAAGACGAAAGCGGTCGTATTCACGGCTTGGTAGTTGAACGTGGAATGGAAGGATTTTCTACGCCTGAAATGCATGGTAAATTATCTTTACGTGCTTCTTCAACTGGCGAATTGATTTTTGACAATGTAAAAGTTCCGAAAGCAAATATTTTGCCAGGAAGAACCGGACTTGGAGCTCCGCTTAGCTGTTTGGATTCCGCTCGATTTGGAATCGCTTGGGGAGCATTGGGTGCAGCCATGGATTGCTACGACCAAGCCTTAAGATATTCAAAAGAGCGAACGCAGTTCAATGTTCCAATTGGAGCGTTTCAGTTGATTCAAAAGAAATTGGCCGAAATGATTACGGAAATTACGAAAGCTCAGTTGTTAACCTTGCGTTTGGGTCAATTACGAAATGAAGGAAAAGCTACTTCTTCTCAAATTTCGATGGCGAAAAGAAACAATGTAGAGATTGCTTTAAACATTGCTCGTGAGGCACGTCAAATTCACGGTGGAATGGGAATTACGAGCGAGTATTCAATGATGCGTCACATGGCAAATCTTGAGTCTGTTGTTACTTACGAAGGAACGCATGACATTCACTTGTTAATTACTGGTATGGATGTTACCGGAATACCATCGTTCACACGAGAAATGCCAGATTTAAAGTAAGAATTTAAAGTTCGTCGTCGGAAATATTTTTGTCACCGCGCAATAGACGAATACGCTTTCTAGCTTCGGCTGAATATAAACTGCCCTTGTAGTCAATCGCTAATCGACGATAAAACTCAAGGGCTTTTTCTTTGTTGGATAAATTATTTTCTTGAATATCCCCAGAACGAAATAATGCGTCATCAGCTAAGATGTCTTGACCGTGAAATTTCAAAAGGTCTTCATAGTAATCTAATGCTTTTTGCCAATCACCTCGCATTTCCATTGCTTTGCCTTTTTTGAAAAGAATTTCATCGGCAAGAGAATGATAAGGGAAGTTAATTTGAATGCTGTCATACAAGCTAAAGGCCTCGGTGTATTTATGTTGCTCAATTAATAAATCAGCACTGGCAAACCAGGACATCACCTGAAAATTACTATCTAATCCGTAATTATCAGTGATCATGACGGATAACTGCATCGCATCGTTGGCAATTAGTTTGGATGTTGATTCCTTTAAAACATTCAATTGAGCTTGTGCATAGTCGAATTCCCCATCGTAATAGAAAACTTTGGCATTTTTGAATTTGGCTTCTTGCCCAATTGACTCGAATTTAAAGTCATTGTCAACCTGCATATATAAAATGGATGCCTCCCATATATCTCCACTTAACACGTTTATATCAGCAAGTTGCATTTTGATTTGTGCTTTTTGAACATCCGTGAGACCACTAAAATTCATTGCGGACTTCAATTCTTCTAGAGCTTTATCCGCTTGATCGGCATAGAAAGCTAAAATCGTGGTGTATTCCAAAACGACAGGAAGTGTAAGTCTTGATTTACCTAATTTATTTAACGCTTGTTCATAGGTTATGACGGTTGAGTCGATTTCTGACTTGGAAAAATTACGATTGGTCGTAATTTGAAGAAAGTGCGTGTTAAGTAATCCTTTGTATGCTAGAATATAGTTTTCAGAGTTCTCCCCAAGGTTTATTACGTAATTGAAACACTTTCTAGCGACTTGATAATTTTTGTTTTCCACGCAAATTTCGCCCAATTCAAACACACGATAACCGTCTCCTTTAAAACGTTTATCAATAGCAACGACTTGTGTATAAGCTCCGTCGAAATTTTTACTTTGCGTGTACATCCAAATAAGAAGCTCGGAAAAAACCACGGATGCGTTGAGTTTTTGACTTTTTGTCAAAAGCTGTTCCTTTAAAAGTATGTAATCTGCGTTTTCGCTTGCACTTAAATCCAATCTCGCGGCCAATGAAGCTTCAATCGATTCAATGGTCGTGGGTTGCTGTTCTAAATAATCGAGGTACTCAGCAATCATTTCCTTTTTCTTTCCCATTTGGGCATAGAGATCGGCGTATTGAAAATTAAATGGATAGTAGCTCGCCAACTTCTTTCCTTTGTCCAATACTGTTTTTGCCATTTCAAACTTTTGTTTGGATGCTAATGTTTGATAAATATTTATGATTTGTGAAGGGTTTTCAGGTAGGTTATCAATGATTTCCTTGTAACTCTTTTCCGCTTTTTCGGCTTCACCAAGATCTTCGTAGAATTGCGCTAGCATGACTTTCATATCATAGTCAGACCGATTTTGATTAATTTGTTTTTTCAATAGCTTTTCTGCTGACTTATAATCTTTAGTCGCGACCAAACACTCGAAGTAGCGATTGAAATATACTTTTGTTGGGCTTGAATTGTAAATTTTCTCGTAATAGGGAAGTGCTTTATCCAATTCTCCTGACGCGTAATAATGCTGTGCCAATTGAATATCAGTTTCAGTCTGCGACCATGCGGCAGTTAAGCTAAAAAGAGAAAATAAAAAGATGATTAATCGCATTAGTTCTTTTTCGGCATATTTTCTTTTTCCCA
>JBILIY010000244.1:0-3396 GCA_044368815.1 Crocinitomicaceae bacterium | reverse complement strand
AAGCTTTACTGAATTTTCAGACAATGATTTTGGATTTAACGGGAATGGAGCTAGCAAATGCGTCTTTATTGGACGAAGCAACCGCTGCTGCAGAAGCGATGATTATGTTCTACAATTCGCGCTCTAGAAATGATATTAAAGAAGGAAAAAATAAGTTTTTTGTTTCTAACACATGCTTTCCTCAAACGATCGACGTGGTTCAAGGAAGAGCAAAAAATTTGGGAATTGAATTGACGATTGGTGATTCTGAAACCTTTAATCCAGACAATCAATTTTTCGGAGCACTCATTCAATATCCTGACTCAAAAGGAGTTGTCACCAATATTGGTTCGTTTATTTCAAGAATGAAGGATTCAAATGTTCAAGTTGCAGTAGCAGCCGACATTTTGTCTTTGGTTTTATTAAAGTCACCTGGTTCGTTAGGTGCTGATGTAGTATTAGGTTCATCACAACGTTTTGGTGTCCCAATGGGTTATGGTGGTCCTCATGCCGCATTCTTTGCGGTGAAAGATGATTACAAGCGCAACATGCCGGGTAGAATCATCGGAGTTTCTAAAGACGCTGATGACAACATGGCTCTGCGAATGGCATTACAAACACGAGAACAACACATCAAACGAGATAAAGCGACATCGAATATTTGCACCGCTCAAGCACTTTTAGCCGTTATGGCGAGTATGTATTCAGTTTATCATGGGCCTTTAGGAGTTCGTGCTATTGCGGAACACGTTCACGAATTGGCATCTACAGCTGCAAAAGGTTTGAAATCGAAAGGAATTCAATTGGGTTCAGACAATTACTTCGATACACTATGGATCAAAGGGGTGGATGTAAAATCAATTCGTTTCAAAGCTGAAAACCTCGGTTTGAATTTCAATTACTTGAATGACCAAGAATTGACGATAAGTTTTGGAGAACCTCATACGTTGGAGGATGTGAACACGATTCTTTCCGTATTTGATACAGAACAAGTAGACACCTTGTCAAATGCAGCGATTTCCGTCGATTCTCTCAGAACAGATGCAATTTTAACGCACAGCGTTTTTAATAAATACCATTCCGAATCAAAAATGATGCGTTATCTGAAAGGTTTGGAGAATAAAGATTTATCACTGGTTCATAGCATGATTCCACTTGGTTCGTGTACGATGAAACTAAACGCTGCAAGTGAATTGATTCCAATTACAAATCCACAGTTCGCTAATATGCACCCATTTGCACCGAAAGAACAAGCATTTGGATATTACGAAATGTTTGAGCAATTGGAAAAAGATCTTTGTGAGTGTACTGGTTTCGCGGCTGTTTCCTTGCAACCAAATTCAGGTGCTCAAGGTGAATATGCTGGACTTATGGTGATTAAAGCTTATCACGAATCACGTGGAGATTTCCATCGAAATAAAATGATTATTCCTTCTTCTGCACACGGAACAAACCCTGCATCAGCTGTAATGGCCGGATTTGAGGTGGTTGTAACTGGTTGCGACGAAAATGGAAATATCGATATTGATGAATTGAGAAAAGTTGCCAATGAATTGAAAGATTCGTTGGGTGGACTTATGGTAACTTATCCTTCTACGCATGGAGTCTTCGAGGAAGGAATTAATGAGATTACTTCAATCATCCACTATAATGGTGGTCAAGTATATATGGATGGGGCGAATATGAACGCGCAGGTTGGACTAACAAACCCTGGAAATATTGGCGCGGATGTTTGTCACTTGAATTTACACAAGACGTTCGCCATTCCTCACGGTGGAGGTGGCCCTGGAATGGGTCCGATTGGCGTTGCTGCTCACTTGGCTCCTTTCTTACCGGGAAGTGCTTTGGTGAAAACAGGAGGTGAAAATGCGATCCATGCCATTTCAGCAGCTCCTTATGGAAGTGCTTTGATACTTTTGATTTCTTATGGTTACATCAAAATGCTTGGAGCAAAAGGACTTCGTGAATCAACTGAAAATGCGATTTTGAATGCAAATTATATTGCTGCTTCGTTGAAAGGACATTACGATATTCTTTACACAGGTAAGAATGCTACGGTTGCACATGAAATGATTTTGGATTGCCGTGACTTCAAGAAAACTGCTGACGTTGAGGTTGCTGATATAGCGAAACGCCTCATTGATTATGGTTTCCACGCACCTACGGTTTCGTTCCCTGTTGCAGGAACGTTAATGATTGAACCAACGGAATCGGAAGATAAAGAAGAATTGGATCGATTCATTGAAGCGATGATTAGTATCCGTAATGAAATCCGTGAAATTGAAAACGGTCATGCAGACAAGGAAAACAACTTATTGAAAAATGCACCGCATACCGCTGATTGCATCATTAATAAAAACTGGAATTACCCGTATTCTCCGCAAGAGGCCGCTTATCCGGTTGGGTATTTGAAAAACTTCAAGTATTGGGTACCTGTTCGCAGAGTTGACAATGCATTTGGAGATCGTAATTTGATTTGTTCGTGTCCGAGTGTGGAGAGCTATGCTAAAATTGAGAGTTAAAAAGTAAGAATTGAGAGTTAAGAATTATGTTATTGGTAGATTTCAGATTGCATATTGGCAGATTGTAAATTTTGTTCGATGCTAATCTTTAATTGAACAATCTGTAATCTGCAATTAAAAAAAATGAAACTAGACATCCTTGCTTTTGCAGCTCACCCGGATGATGCGGAAATCTCTGCAGCGGGAACGCTATTGAAATACATCAGCGAAGGGAAATCTGCGGGAATTATCGATCTAACGCAAGGTGAGCTTGGAACTAGGGGAACAGTTCAAACCCGATATGATGAGGCAGAAACAGCAGGCAAACTGTTGGGTTTATCAGCTCGAGAAAATTTGAGAATAAAAGACGGTTTCTTTGAAAATTCAGAGGAGAACAAATGCTTGATTATCCAACAAATTCGTCGTTTTCAACCGGAAATTATTTTAGCAAATAGTATTTTGGATAGACATCCTGATCACGGAAGAGCGGCAAAACTAGTAGCGGATGCTTGCTATCTGGCTGGTCTCCGAAAAATCGAAACGGAATGGGAAGGGGAAACACAGGAAGCTTTTCGTCCAAGACTTATACTTCATTACATTCAAGATTACTACATTCAACCGAATTTTGTAGTGGATGTCACGGAATTTATGGACAAAAAAATCGAAGTTATAAAAGCTTACAAAACCCAATTCTTTAATCCGGATAGTACGGAACCAAACACTCCCATTTCCGGAGATGAATTTTTTGATTTCTTAAAAGGAAGAATGATGACAATTGGCCGTCCGGCTGGAATGAAATTTGCCGAAGGATTTACCATTGATCGGATAGTTGGGGTAAGGGATTTGTTTGATTTGAGGTAGTTAAAATCGATTCTATTTACTTCCAAAAAAATAATCCTCATTACATTTTTTTCAG
>JBILIY010000243.1:0-3408 GCA_044368815.1 Crocinitomicaceae bacterium | reverse complement strand
TTCAAGAACATCGCATTTGGGAGCAAGTAAATTTAAAATCGAAATTTGGCCGTTTTGAAGTTCAACACCGGTATCGATTAGAACAACGTTTTCTCGAAAACTGGATAAAAGATGGTGATGGATATTACGTAAAATCTGAGAACCTTTTCCGTCAACGCATTCGCTACCGACTTATGATTTTAGTTCCCCTAAGTCGCAGTGAAATGGCCAATAACACACTTTTTCTTAACGTTAACGACGAACCGTTCATCGGATTTGGAAAAGGAATCGGGAAAAACATATTGGATCAAAATCGCTTCAATGCTTCATTAGGTTGGAGATTTAGCAAAGATTTCAATATTCAGTTAGGTTATTTAAATCAATTTATCGTGAAACCCGATGGGATTAAAGCGGAACGAAATCATACGTTTCTTTTTTCAACAATTTACAATTTCAATTTCGTCAAAGAAGTGAACCCCCGAAACTAAAATCTCGGGGGTTTACATTTATTTCTTTAATTCTATAAATCAAGTTGATATACTTTCGACAATGACTTATTATCACGAAGCGTAATATCTAAATCCTTAATTAATCCATCCTTTATATCGTAAACCCAACCATGTACGTGTAAGTTTTGACCTCTTTCCCATGCGGATTGAACAATAGAAGTCTTAGCTAGATTTAACACTTGCTCAACTACATTAAAATCTACAAAACTGTCAAATCTTTTTTTCTCATCTTCAATTGCATTCAATTCGTCCTGATGGAAACGGTAAACATCTTTTATGTGACGTATCCAATTATCAATCAATCCGACGTGTTTGTTTGTCATTGCTGTTTGAACTCCTCCACAACCGTAATGTCCGCAAACAATAACATGTTTTACTTCTAAAACGTTTACTGCATAATCCAAAACTGAAAGCATATTCATGTCAGAATGAACAACTAGATTTGCGATATTTCGATGAACAAAAACTTCTCCAGGACCTGCACCTATGATCTCATTTGCAGGAACGCGGCTATCCGCACATCCGATCCATAAAACAGGAGGTTTTTGACCAGTAGATAATTTATTGAAAAAATCAGGATCTTGATTCAATTTAGATTCGACCCATTTTTTATTGTTATCCAATAATTTTTGATAAAATGTTTCCATAATTTTTTTATTCGTTTTTAATAAAGACTATTTAAATTTAAAATTGATCAAATGAAAATCAATTTGTTTATTTTTTGCTCCATGGCTTCGAAATTGATGAAGCAATTCAATAACATCATAGTGTATCGATTTACACTTGGATGCGTCAATAATTAACTTAGTGTTTGGTTGAATATTTTCCAGCATTTCTTGAATTCCACTCTTATTTAAAAATGTCACTTCTTCGGATAAAACAATAATCGTTTCATTTGATTTTTCTTCCTTTGAAAAATGATTTTTGTAATTAGATTTTAATATGTAGAAAACAGCAACTACCATTCCTATTCCTATTCCCTTAAGCAAATCCGTAAATAGAACTCCTGCTATTGTTGAAATAAAAGGGACGAATTGCTCTTGACCTAATTTAAACATCTCTTTGAACAAAGAGATTTTAGTCAATTTATAACCAACTAAAATTAAGACAGCGCCAAGAACAGCTAATGGTATTAGATTCAAAATAAAAGGAATAAAAAGAATCGCAGACAATAATAAAAATCCATGGGTAATCGTCGATAATTTTGATTTACCTCCTGAATTGATATTTGCCGAGCTCCTAACGATAACCTGTGTGATTGGTAATCCACCTATTAAACCTGTAATAATGTTACCTATACCTTGCGCTTTCAACTCCTTGTTTTTGGGAGTAATATTTTTATCTGGATCGAGCTTGTCAGTTGCCTCTACACTTAATAAAGTTTCTAGACTTCCAACTATTGCCAACGTAAGAGCGATAGCATAAACGTTGGGATTAGAAAGAAAATTGAAATCTGGAAAAACGAATAAATTTGAAAACTCGCCAAATGATTTAATTACTGGAATCTGAACCAAATGTTCATATGAAATTTCAAAACTTGGAACAAATGAATTAAGTAAAAGATTAATCAAGATGGCCAAAATCACCGCAATTAGCGCACCAGGGACTTTTCCGACAATGGCATACTTTTTCAAAAATTCACTGTCCCAAAAAATCAAAAATAACAATGAAAAAATTCCTACAATAAAAGAACCTGGACGAATTCCGTTTATAGCATAGAGCAATTCAGACAAGGTATTGTGACCATCAGTCTGAATAAACGCTTCGTCACCAATAAAATCTGCATCATATCCTACTAAATGAGGGATTTCTTTTAAAATAAGCGTTATTCCAATAGCAGCCAACATTCCTTTAATCACAGATGAAGGTACATATCCAGCAATTACTCCTGCCTTGAAATACCCAGCAATTAATTGAATTATACCGGAAATCATTACTGCCAATAAGAACCCTTGATAACTTCCTAAGGTTGTAATTGAAGCTATAACAATCGTAATCAAACCCGCTGCGGGGCCAGAAACACCGAGTTTAGAACCGCTGAAAAAACCCACAATAATTCCGCCAATTAAACCTGCGATTAATCCAGCGAAAATATTTGGTAGACCGTTAATACCTTCAATATTTGTTGAAGCCAAACCAATACCAAGACACAAGGGTAAAGCGACTAAAAAAACAACTAAACCTGCGGACAAATCACTTTGCCAGTTTTTAAAAAAATCCTTCATAATTAAATGTTTAAAATTGAAATTGAGAACTCGATTTTAAACTTCTATTTCAGGGGGAGAATAAGGCACAGATTGTGTATGAGTAACTAATTTTTGACTCACAGAATGAATTTTAATTTTCTTTAAAAAAAACGAAAAATTCAATTCTTGGTGTATATACAAATTATCACTAAAAAAACTTAAAACGGGAACATCCTCTTCAAGATTCTCCGAATCGGATTCTCCAAAATCAGAATCTGAAACTTCAATATCGTTTGTTTCAAAAGAATCAACCTCAAGAAAAGCCTCGTTTACTAATATTCCGAATTGAAAGACTGCAAGAGCCAAGCATAAAAAACGAAATATGAATTGGGCAATTTTCATTAGTTGAAATTATATTGTTTATAAATCAAATTAATTCAATTCACTCCAAATATACTTACAATTCTTAAACTGATAAATTGTTTTATTGCCAATTTATCGGAAAGATTAATCTTACTTTTGTCACATGAAATTAAATTATGGAAAGAACTTTTGGTTATTATGTATTTCCATGTTTTTTTTCATGGCAGGATTCAATTTGATTATGCCCGAACTAAATCAATTCATCACCAATCTCGGTGGTGAGGGACAAAAAGGATTAGTCATTACACTTTTTACCATTTCAGCAGGACTATCACGTCCTTTCTCTGGAAAGTTGGCGGATACAATTGGAA
>JBILIY010000012.1:0-11302 GCA_044368815.1 Crocinitomicaceae bacterium | reverse complement strand
AATTCTCAACTTTCGCTAACGGGAACTTGATTGGGGGAGATGTGATGGATGTGATGACTCCAATGGGGAATTTTGCGTTGAAAAATGACGTAAACCACAAAAAATCCTATGCACTTTTCGCAGCGGGTAGTGGCGTGACTCCTATTCTTTCCATTGCTAAAGAAATTTTAAACTGTGAACCGAATAGTATCATTACCTTATTTTATGGTAATAAGGGATTCAATGATGTGATTTTTCGAGAAGAACTTGAAGACTTAAAAAATCGCAACTTGACACGTTTAAGTGTGGTTCATATCTTTTCAAGAGAAAGTTTAGGGAATAAACTTCAAAAAGGGAGAATTGACAAATCGAAAACCATTGATTTATATAATGCATTCTTAAAAAACATTTCAGTTGATGAAGCTTTTATTTGCGGACCTGAACAAATGATTCTCGGGGTCAAAGAAGCTCTAACAGAACTTGGAGTCGATGCTTCGAAAGTTCATTTTGAACTGTTTACAAGTGGAAATGTTTCAAGTAAAAAGAAAGAGGTTGAAGTAGCCGAATTACCGTCATTTGAGTCAAAAGTGCAAGTTATTTTGGATGATGAATCTTTCGATTTTAATTTGGATTCGAACGGAATGACAATACTTGATGCCGCTCAAAAAGCTGGTGGGGATTTACCTTATGCCTGCAAGGGTGGTGTATGTTGCACTTGCAAAGCAAAAGTAATGGAAGGTACCGTTCGAATGGTAATCAATTACGCATTAACCCCGGAGGAAGTCGAATCCGGATACATTTTAACCTGTCACGCGCATCCAACCTCTGAAAAAGTGGTTGTATCGTTCGATGAATAAATTTTAAAAATGGGTTTATTTGATATTTTCAAGAAAAAGGAGAAAGAAACATCAAAGCGTGGATTTCATGAATTGAAAGTTTCTGAGATAAAAAGATTGAATGAAAATTCTGTGATGGTTTCATTGGATGTCCCTTCTGAATTGAAAGAACATTTTCAGTTTATTCCAGGTCAGTATTTGAACTTTGAGGTTGAAATTAAGGGAGAGAAATATCGCCGATCATATTCCATTTGCTCAGGATCTGATGAAGCCTTATCAGTTGCAATAAAAGCAATTGAAAATGGAGTTGTTTCAAATTGGTTTAATCAAGAACTGAAAGTTGGAGACATTCTTCACGTCGCTTCCCCTGAAGGAAATTTCACCTTAAATTCCGATTATAAAAATATTGTTGCGATAGCTGCAGGAAGTGGAATCACACCAATTATGTCAATTTCTAAAGCGCTAAATAACGGTCAAGTTAATCTGTTTTTTGGGAATCGTTCAAAATCAGACGCCATTTTTTTATCGGAAATTCAATCAATGTCAAATGTCCAATTCACAGGATTTTTAAGCCAAGAAGATGCTGAAGGATTTCACAAAGGTCGAATTGACAAAGCAAATTTCACAGAAATAATCAAATCTGACCTAAACATTCTGAAAGCAGATGCTTTCTTTATTTGTGGACCAGAGGGAATGATTCACGATGTAAAAGATACGTTGAAATTATTCGGAGTCAACGATAAAAAAATAAAATTTGAATTATTTACAGCTCCAACTGCTGTTGAAAAAAGCCCAGAAGTTGATTTCAAAGGAACAAGTGAGGTGACTATCATTTTAGACCACGAACAACTAACTTTTGAAATGAAACCCGGAAACGCAACCATTCTCGACTTAGTAGAGAAAAATGGAATGGATGCACCCTATTCGTGCCGTGGAGGTGTTTGTTGTTCGTGCAAAGCGAAAGTTTTGGAGGGAAAAGCGACTATGCGGGTCAACTACTCGTTAACAGATGAAGAAGTGAAACAAGGTTATATCTTGACTTGTCAAGCACAACCAAATTCGGAAAAACTAACGGTAAGTTACGATGAGTAAATCCATTGTTGTTGTCGGTGCGAGCCGCGGGATTGGCAAAGCTGTTGTTGAATTATTTGCTTCTAATTCAAATTGTAAAGTTTTTGCATTAGCTCGAAACAAAGAACGATTGATCTCAAATTTCAAGGAATTTCCAAATGTTGTTTGTGGTGCTTTCGATTTGACCAGTCCTGTTGCAGGACAATTAGCTGAAATTTTTGAAAACATTGATAAAATTGATGTTTTAATCAATAATGCTGGCTATTTGGTAAACAAACCTTTCGAAACAATTACGCATGAAGATTTTAGCCATTCTTATCAAGTAAACGTTATTGGTGTTATGGAAACAGTGCAGTATTTCTTACCGAAAATGAATATTGAAAAGTCCCATATCGTAAATATTAGTTCTATGGGTGGCTTTCAAGGATCTATGAAATTTGCAGGACTTTCTGCCTACTCGACCTCAAAAGCGGCACTTTGCAGTTTCACGGAACTTTTTGCAGAAGAATACAAAAACACGCAAATAAAGATGAATTGTTTGTGCCTAGGAGCAGTTCAAACAGAAATGTTGGAGGAAGCATTTCCAGGATACAAAGCGCCATTGGAACCTAAAGAAATGGCAAAATTCATAGTGAACTTTGCAGAAATGAATGGTGACTTTATGAATGGTAAAATCATCCCTGTATCCTTGTCAAATCCATAGTTTTTTGTTTTGTTTGAATTTCGTATCTTAGCCATCTGAAATGATTTCTCTAAGAAAGCTCTTATTAGTTACAATCTGTTTTTTGACCTTTTATTCAGGATTCGGTCAGGACATACATTGGTCTCAATTCAACGATAATCAACTTTTTCAGAATCCAGGTAACACGGGTCATTTCGACGGAGATTATCGATTCATTGGCAATTTTCGAGATCAATGGAGAAGTGTTACAATACCGTACAATACGTTTTCAATGTCAGCTGATGCCAAAGTGAAAAAATGGGGATTTGGTATAATGATGTTTCACGATCAAGCCGGTGATGGGACATTTAAAACGATTGAAACGCAAGGAAATATTTCAAGAGCATTTAAACTCACAAAAGACTCGGCACATGTAATTCGACCGGGTATAAATTTCGGTATGAATCATAGACAATTGAATTGGAAAAACCTCTACTTTGACAATCAATACAATGGATATATTTTCGATCAAAGTTTACCAACGAATGAGAACTATCAGACCGATCGAAAGACTAATTTCTCACTAGGTACAGGATTTATTTATGAATGGCGACAATCCAATAGAGTTAAACTTACGGCTGGTTTAGGTGCATATAATTTAAATCAACCAAATCAAGGTTTTTACAATACAGAAATCAAACGTGACATCAGATTCAATGGTTTTGTTAAAGGTACTTTTATGGTAAATGAGAATTGGGATGTAGTTCCAAGTGTACAATTCTCTCAACAAGGTGTTTACCGTGAAATGATTTTGGGTTCCTCTGGGAAATATTATTTAAAATCCTCAAAAGGCGTTTATCGTGCCTTCTATGCTGGAGCTTGGTATAGAACCAAAGATGCTGGTTACCTTAGTTTAGGATATGATTATAAAGATTTATTTGTTGGGATAAGTTATGATGTCAATTTTTCCAAATTAGTGCCAGCAAGTAATTATCGAGGAGGTCTTGAAATCGCTGTTCGATATATCATACGTAAATTCAAACCGAAAAATATCTTACACCGGGTATGCCCAGATTTTATCTAGTTCTTTTCGTCGTTCTTTCTTCAACCTTTTCAATCGGACAAGTTAAAACTAAAAAACTAGTTGAGTTCGCTGACAAACAATTTAAAAAAGGCGATTACTACTATGCAATTGAGTATTATCAGAAGGCGCTCAAACAGGATTCTACAAATATTGACATTCAATGGAAATATGCGGAGGTTCAACGTGCTTACAAAAATTATGTGGTAGCAGAAGAGTATTATGCTATTGTTTTTGAACGCGATGGTATAAAAACCTACCCTTCATGCTTGATTCAGCTTGGACTAATGCAAAAACAAAATGGTAAATATGCAAAAGCCATAGAAACGTTTAAGCAAGCAAAACGCGAATACGAAAAAGATAAAACTGATTACCTATTCAAAAAAGCAGTTCAAGAAATAGATGCAACAACTTGGGCAATAAAAAATTTTTCAGATACGCTTAAGCCGATGGAATCATTGCCCGAAACGGTTAATAGTGTTAACGCTGAATTTGGACACACCATTCGCGACAATCAACTCATTTTTTCATCACTAAGAGCCGACTCGGTAAATGCCTCAGAGGTTGTTTACAGTCAAACTTATAAAACTCATCTTTTCCTTTCAAAAATTGAAAACGGAAATTTTATAGAAAATCGGCGTGTGCAGGAACTATTCAATGAAAAAATAAGTTCGGGAAATGGCTCTTTTTCAATTGATGGAAAGCGTTTTTATTATAGTGTATGTGACGATGAAGGCTACAATTACAAATGCAGAATAGTCTATGCAAACTATGAAAATGGAAAATGGTCAAAGATTGATACGTTAGGAAAAGAAATCAATGAGCCTGGAAAAAATTCAACAATGCCCTGTATATCAAAGTTTGAAGGAAAAGAGGTACTATTTTTCGCTTCGGACAAAACAGGAACTAAAGGCGGTTTGGATATATGGCTGGCACAAATGAATGGTGTAAAAGCTGAAAACATTCAAAATATTGTAGATATCAATTCAGTAGAAAATGAAATTACCCCATGGCATGATAGCACAACAAACAAACTCTACTTTTCATCATCTTGGCATTACGGATTTGGAGGACAAGACGTATTTTATACTGAGTTTCCATTTAAAAAAGTCGAAAACGCAGGTATACCGATAAATAGCCCTGCAAATGATCAGTATTTTTTCTCACACCATGACTCTATTTATGTTTCGTCTAATCGACTTGGAACAAAGTATGCGAAAAATCCGACTTGTTGCAGTGATATTTTTGCTAAATATCCAATAAAGGTTCCGAAAATTGAACCGCCAATAAAAATTGATTCATCTACTATTATCACTCTTATTAAAAAGAAGTTGCCAGTTCGCTTGTATTTCAGAAATGATGAACCAGATGAAGACTCGTGGGAATCTTCAACCAAACAAAACTACCTGACAACATATAATTTATACAAGAAGAATTACGAACTATATAAACGAGAAGTCGTCAAAGGATTGAATCCAGCTTCTGCTGAAAAGAAAAGACGTGATTTAGATGAATTCTTCAAAAACGAAGTTGATAAAGGAGCTAATGACTTAATTGAATTTACTGGTCTTTTACTTCAAGAACTTTCTCAGGGTTCTAAAATTGTGGTTTCAATTAAAGGTTTTGCGAGTCCATTGGCTAAAACCAATTACAACGTAAACTTAACAAAAAGGAGAATTTCATCATTGGTTAACTATTTCAATGAGTACAATCATGGTGAGTTCAAACCTTACTTGAATGGGACTGCTAAAAATGGCGGTAAACTTATTTTAGAATTTATTCCATTTGGTGAATTCAATGCGGACCAAACCACAAGCGATAAAGTCGACAAGAAAAATGAATCTGTCTATTCAAAGGAAGCAGGTATTGAAAGAAAATTACATATCGAAGAGGTGACTTTTGAGAAAAATAAGGAAACGTTTCCACTTTTTGCAAAAGATTATGTTTACAATGCAGGGGTTATACAAAAAGCAAACTCGATTTCAGGTAGTTTCACCGTATTCAATAGATCGAATTCAACTGTAACATATAAAATCAATAATTCTGATCCAAATCTTACTCTGAATACCAATAAATTGACCATTGAACCCTATGGAAATTCAATAATTAGTTTCAAACTCAATACAAGCGGCATGAAAGGATTCCAAAGACGTTCCTTCCAATTAGATGTTTCAGGTTTCGACAACAAGCTTGAATTATTTATAACAACTGAAGTCACAAATAAATGACGGAATCACAACCTATAAAACAAGTAAAATCACGTCTTCAATTCATTGATATGGCGAGAAGTATCGCGATCATTTTGATGTTGGAAGGTCATTTTGTGGATACAACGCTTGGCAGGCAATTTAGAAGACCAACAGACATTCAACGTTTTGCGGATTGGAATTATATCGTTTTTGACATTTGGGAATACATTCGAGGTTTTACTTCACCAATGTTTTTAACCATTACGGGTGTTGTCTTTGTATATCTATTATTAGGAAACGAAAAAGAAACATTTTTTAAGAATATTCGCGTAAAAAAAGGATTCAAACGAATTATTGAACTTCTCTTTTGGGGTTATCTGCTACAAATTTATTCTTTTCATGTATTGCAATGCATTGCTATCGGAATCTTTATTATTCTCTCATGTTACGGTTTATCCCGTGTATTGAAATTTATACCAATTTGGCTTTTTTACCTTACAGTAGGTACGCTGTTATTTACCTTGTATATTCCGATACAAAAACTCCCAATTCCTTGGCCACAAAATGCTCCACAGTTCATTCAGAACATTTTTCGAAATGAATCAAAATTTTCAATTTTTCCAATTATCCCGAATTTGGGCTTTACGATGTATGGGGCATTTATTGGAACAATGTTGTATCGATTCAAAAATAATGTCCTTACGTACAAATTTCAATTAACACTTTTCATTTCCGGTATTTTCATTTTCTTTTTTTCCAATCCAATATTAAATTTTATCAATAAATATTTATTATTCAATACTTTTCCAAAGCTTTATTCAATTGATTGGCTATACGAGCGAGTCGGCATGTCTCTATTGATTCTCAGTATCCTTTTACTGATTAATATATTATTTGGAAATAGAAAGAATAATTTATTCTTAAAGATGGGGCAAAACACGTTAACCATTTTCATTATTCACTTTATGGTTTTATACGGCAGTGTTATTGTAATTGGAATAAATGATTTTTTCAATCAAAAACATAATCCACTTAATCCATGGCAAGCATTTTTCGGTGCTGTTTCATTTATAGGATTTCATGCACTTCTGATTCAGTACATTGATTTAATTAAAGAAAAACTTCGTTTCATACTGGAACCAATTAGCAAATTTTGGGCTGCGGTTTACAAGTTCTAAATTTTTCGATTCGTTTTAGAATTGTTTTTTGGCTTTGACTTTTTCTTTGGTTTTGGCGGCGGTGGAGACTTAAATATTGCTTTTCTATAAATTTCCCGGACACCACACTTATCAAATACTAACAATTTGACGTAGTATGTCCCCTCTTTTTTAAACTTATATTGAATATTTGATTTTTTAGAAACAATCTTTCTATCTATAATCCAATGAAGTGAATCTGCTTCCGGAAAGTTTGCCGTTGCGTTTATAAAATATTCTCCTTTTTTAGTCCTCTCATAATTAAAGTCTAATGAATTCTTATTCAATAGAAAAGTATCTAGATTCTTACTGACATACTTAAATGCGGTATTTTGAATTTTAACCGCAATTGCAGTGTCTATTTTTGGAAAATATCCACTAATTGGGCTAGACTTAAAAATAGATGAATAGAACCCCGAAGCGATCAAATATGAGCCAATCAAGTTAGGGTGTTGCCCATCTTCCTGATATATATCGATATCTGGATTATTTTTACGAAAGGATTTCCAAACTTGACCAATAGGGACAATACTTAAGTTATATAACTCTGAGAGATAGTCATAACCTCGCTGAACACGAACCGACATATCTTCATAACTCAATGTATCAATTCCACTTATAAACCCATTTTTATAGCCCCAAGTCATGTAAAGAAGTACATTCGTGCAGGAATGATTAGTATACACTGAATCAATAATTTGCTTGAAATAAGGTAACGAAGCAGTATCAATAACTTCCTTTTGATACATTAACTCGCGACTAAATCCTTGCACAACCACGTAGTCCCATTTCTGAGAACGTATTGCCTCAAACATTTCCGGCCTTTGACAATGCATTTTAAATGTATGATTACTTTTCGCGTTCATGGAAACATCTATCTTAATCTTTTTAGAACGCGCCAGTTTTTCAAAAAGTTCCGGCATACTGTTGTAGTGAGTATAGCTATTTCCAATAAATAAAATTTTCATTGGATTAATTGCTGATTGTTGGTCGGAGCTCTGTGCAAATAACCTCGTAAATATGAGTGATAGCAAAAGGAAAATAAATCGAAAGTTCCCGAAATTCATAATTAATAACCTAAAATTTTCGATTGGATATTTTTTAATTCAAATTCAGACAATATTAATTTTGTCTTGGAAAAATTCATATCTGAAATAGAATTTATAGGAATAAGGTGAATGTGTGCATGAGGGACTTCTAATCCGATAACGCTTATTCCAATCCTTTTACAATCTATGTTTTTCTTTAACTTACTTGCCACAGATTTGGAGAACAAAATCATTTTTCCTAAAAGGGCGTCTTCAAGATCGAACAAATAGTCTATTTCAATTTTTGGAATAACAAGCGTATGACCTAATGCTAAAGGATTAATATCAAGAAATGCAATAAAATCATCATCCTCATCAATTTTATAACAAGGAATCTCACAATTAATTATGCTTGAGAAAATCGTTGCCATCAACGTGTTATTTCCAAAATCTCAAAATTGATCACTCCACCCGGAGTTGTTATTTCAACAAGGTCACCTTTTGACTTCCCAAGTAATCCCTTTCCAATAGGGGAACTCACCGAAAGTTTTTGTAATTTGAAATCTGCTTCATTTTCAGCAACTAAAGTCAAATTCATCTCAGAACCATTCGTATGATTTTTCAACTTTACTTTCGAAAGAATATATACTTTGGAAGAATCCATTCCACTCTCATCAATTAATCGTGCACTTGCTATTATCGATTCAAGCTTTGATATCTTCATCTCTAATATTCCTTGAGCTTCTTTAGCGGCATCGTATTCTGCATTTTCAGATAAATCGCCCTTGTCCCTAGCCTCAGCTATTTGTTCTGAAATGGATGGTCTCTGAACCGTCTTTAAATCATGTAATTCGTCCTTTAATTTTTGCAGACCTTCAGGTGTGTAATAACTTACTTGTGACATAAATCAAATTTTATAAAACGCAAACAAGAGAGCCTAAAGACTCTCTTGTTCTACAAATTTAATATATTATTTTAAACTAATCGTTACTCCAACGGTGTGAATAATTCCGAATACCCCTGCCATTCTTGCACAATACTCAAGACCCAAGGCGCTTTTGTTTTTCCCAACTAACGCATCAATTGAAAATCCAGCTGAAGGACCAACCAAAGCGTTTGATCGATTTTCCACATTCAGAATGTTTTTTTCGTATGCGTACCCCGCTCTGAAATTAAATGCCATATTCTCGTTTGTCATCGTGTAATCCAAACCAATTCGATATTGATCATTCATAAACGAATTAGCCGTAAATCCCAAAGCTACGTTTAACTTATTCTGTTCATTAAAAATGAAATCGTAAGATCCTCCAATTGATAGTAGTGAAGGCAATTCAAAAGTAGCTGATCTTTGCTCTAAAGAAGCGATATATTCAGTAGTTACATATGTTACTTGTTGAGACAATCCATCACCTTTAAAACGCATTACTGGACCTACATTTTTCAAAGCGATACCAAACTTAATTTGATCATTTTCACCAGCAACATAACGAATTCCAGCATCTAAAGCAACACCGTTTGCACGTAAATTGGATATACTTTGAGAGATTACCTTAAAATTTATTCCTCCGTAAATACTTTTTGAAAACGCTTTAGCATAACCTACATTGAATACATTCGCTCGAGGTGAAAAGAAACCGATATTTCCTTCTGGATTGGCAACCGTTGTAATTGGAATATCTCCAAAATTCATGGATTGAACACTTACAGCTATTGCACTTGATTCTGAAACTCTCTGAGCAATTCCAGCTGAATTCAAACCTATGCCTGCACTTCCCAACCAATTTGAATAATTAAACTTAATTTGAGTTTTATCAGTAAAAGCTAAACCAGCAATATTCATGTAGGTTGCCTCAAGACCATTCGTATTCGCATATGCCGCATCTGCTAAAGCCGAACTTCTAGCCCAAGGATTCACCAACAAATGAGACGCTCCCGCAGAACCAACACGATCCTCATTTCCAGCAAAGAGATTCATCGCTGTGAATAAAGCAAGTGCTATCGAAAATTTATTTTTCATTGTTTTCATAAAAACTCTTATTAAATACCTTGTAAATCAACTTGTCTCATTCCTCCGAAGAACTTAAGCACCTTTGTTCCAACTCCTGGTACTTCTACATAAATGAGATAAACATCTCCGGCGACAGGTATCGCCTTATTGTTCGTCAAATCCCAATCCAATGAAGTAACCTCACTATCCTTTTTAAATGTTCTTACCAATTTTCCACTTGTAGTATAAATACTTACGGTACATTTCTCAGGTAGGTTTGTGATTTTTACTCGTGTATCTAAACGAGATCGTTCGTATTCAGAAAATGCATAATACGGATTTGGAACTACATTAATCATATCGAGCGCCTCTTCCAACGCATTCGATACACCAAGTTCAGTTGCTATTTCATCCATTGACCAAGAGTACATTGGTCGTCCGCCATTCTCTCCTGAACCTACGAAGTTTTTGTATTCCTTGTTGATTCGAAGTTTGATTGTGACATCTGTCGATAGTAACGTTTGATTTTGTTCCAACATTGGATAAGCCACCCAACTCAAACTTCCGTATAATTCACGTTTCGCTGATGTAGAGTTGGTTTCTACTTCTAACCACTTGTTTCGAAGGAAATTATCTGTATTACTCTCCGAATTTAACGTTGATCCAATTGCAGGTTTGTACGCCGGAAAATCAAATCCATTCGAAAAGCCATTCGTTGATTTTTGATTATAACTAAACACATAAATCGCATGGACACCTCCCATCAATGGTGTTCCAACATTACTTACCAATCGATCCGTCGGATTCCATATCATATCAGCACCATTCTCTCCACCTAGGAATGAATTCTCACCAAATGCCAAATACAAACGTGCTCCTGATTCCAAATCAACCGCATAACCTGGGAACCATCCCATTCCTGTTCCTGTTCCATCTGGATTTCCACTCTTGTCCACACTTTGGCTCTTTCTCATTGCTCCGGCAGCAGCTCCACCAACATTCAACGCTGTGTTTCTTCCTAATTCGATTACAGGGCAACGTGTCCATTTCGATTGATCGGGTGTTAAAACAATATTCACACTCGGCAAGAAGCTAATTGAAGCGTTCGTCTTACTTGATCCGTTAAATGTTCCAAAATAAGCCATCGGCATGTAATCCGCTTGATATCCCACCAATCGATGTGGTGAAACCGTACCTTCCAATATTGACTCATATTTCTGATCAGGATCCGCTCCAACTTCGTCACGGTATTTACATGGATCTAAATACGTTGC
>JBILIY010000242.1:0-3427 GCA_044368815.1 Crocinitomicaceae bacterium | reverse complement strand
GTTCGGTCAAATTCGTACCCATTTGAACAGTCATTGTATGAGGTATGAGTAGTTCTTGCATTGTAATTTATGTTAGACTCAGCTAAATTAAATCCTTGTAAAGTGAAATTACCCTCAAAAGCACCATTGTAGGAAACATTGATTTGTCCATTTTGATAATTTTCAGGATCGGGACTACCATTGTGCAATTTAATTAGCACCGAATCAGACATTTTATTTGTTGTGCTTTCCTTGTAATGATCCCAAGGAACGGAGGTGTATGTATTTAGTAAAGAATTTAAAGGATATACAAAGGCAAAATCGCGAAATAAGGTGTCGTCGAAGAAAGAAAGCTGTCTTAAATGTACATAGTCAATGTGAAAATGATCCAGTCCGCCGGCAAGTGAACCATAATTTCTGAACCGAAATTGAAATCCCTTTTTAAAATATTTGGTATCGGAAATATTAACGTGCGCCGCTCGAAATGGATAAACAGTGTCCCCATTTACACTCCAAACCCGGAACCATTGATCCAGTTCTTTTGCGTAAAACTCCAACACCAGTGAATCTCCTTGCTCAGGAATATCACCCAAGCCTTCAGGTTGATATAAAAAACTGAAATAGACTGAATCCGATGCTGAATACCCGCTCATATCAATAGGCTTAGATGTTAGCCGGTCTGCATAGTTTGTTTGAGCTGAATTTATAAGATAAGGATAGCCATTTTCATCCAAACCATCGAATGTAACTACCCCCAGTGATCTCGGATTTAATCCAAATCGATAATTATGATAAGCAAAGGAATCAACCCATAATTTTGAAGGATCATTGATGGAGGTAAAAAATATGCGTGCTGAATCTTGTAAATAAGTTGGATTTTCTAACCAAACGGTATCAGTAACATCCGAAACACCAACGGTGTCATAAATATAGTAGGGTGGATAAACATCAATAGTTTGATATTGAATTGGATAAGATGAAAAGTTGCCAAGTTTAATTGAAATAGGGCTAAATGTGGTATCCGAATATGTGTTGTTGATTATGTCGACCGTCCGTTTGAAAGTCGGCTGGTTTGAAAACTCCGTTCCAGCGGGAAACGGTGACAATGTGATAGGATCCAAAATTTGGTAAAACAACTGATTTGTAATTCCTGGAGTATTGAAATCAGCGCTGTAACTTTGAAATTTATTCGTTGAAAATTCATCAAAGAAAGGCAAGGAAATCGTATCCGTTGCAAACACAAAGGAACTATCTATGGAATTAGTAGTTTTTAAAACACGCTTTCCTGTAATCCCAAAATTTCTTGTAACAGGGCCAAGTTCCAAGGTTTGAGAAAATGCGTAGGCATTCAGAAAAATCAAAATATACAAAAACGATTTCATCTTATGGAAATTCGATAGGAGACTCCGTGTTGAGTTTCAATGAAAAAGTAAACTGAGTCGATTTATAGGCTGTTGTTCCTTCAATATACTCCGGTGTTTGGCTGAAAATTCGTGCTGCCAATGAATCCTCTCGAGTAGCGCATTCAGGACAAACGAATGTAAATGAAGTAATACCGATGGTGTCCATTACATATTTTGCTTCATCCATGGTCATACCCACAAAATCCATTAGTGGAATAGGTTCACCTAAATCGTTTTGGCCTACAATTAAAGTAATAATTGCACCCATAGGTATTCGATCACCCTCCTTTACTCGTTTCCCCTTGTATAGTTGATCTAGAACTGACCCATTTGCTTCATTTGTTGGACGATATTGTATGCGATAGCGCAATCCGCGCTGTTCCAAAATACTTTCAGCAAACTGAATTTGTTTGTTGATCAATCCAGGCATTTCAATCAACTGAGAACGTTTGGTCAAGCGTAATCCAATAATTCTACCAGATTTTACATAAACTTTAGAAAGGGAGGTTGGTTCAACGAGTTGTTCTAATACTGTTCCCTCGGGCGCTTTCGGATCATAAACGCTATCCACAATTTGATATTGCAAGCCAAGTTCTTCTATTTTTCTTTTTGCCTCTTCACCGTTAAGACCAACAAAATTTGGAACTTCTATTTTTTCCCCATGATTAGTAGAGAAATCTAAATAAAGGCTGGTAACAAAAACTAAAACCAAATAAAATAAAACGACTAACCCAAAATGCTTTAGAAAATGTTTTGAAAGGACAAAAGTTTTAATTCGTTGAAACACGGTTTAATTTATAAGTTGAACAAAGATAATGAATTGCTTTGGAATCAGAAATTCGGCGATAAAGAATGTGAACGGAAGAAATCCTCAATATATGAAACGGCTTCTTCGGCTGTATCCACGACTTTAAATAAATTCAAATCATTTGGAGAAATGTTTTTTTCCTCATTAAGCATTACTTCTTCAATCCACATGGTTAAACCAGTCCAATAAGATTTTCCAACTAAAACGATTGGTCGACGTGCAATTTTCTTGGTTTGGATCAAGGTTATCGCCTCAAAAAATTCGTCGAGTGTCCCGAAACCGCCCGGTAAGATTACAAAAGCTTGCGAGTATTTTACAAAAACAACCTTGCGAACGAAGAAATAATCGAATTCCAAGTTGTGTTCTGGATCGATATATGGATTATGATTTTGTTCAAATGGAAGGTCGATGTTCAACCCAACAGATGGACCATTACCTTTTTGAGCTCCACAATTCGCTGCCTCCATAATTCCAGGGCCACCACCAGAGATAATGCCATAACCTGCTTTTGCAAGTTTTTCCGCGATTTCAATACCTAATTGATAGTATGGATTACTCGGCAATGTCCTTGCAGAACCAAAAATAGAAACACAGGGGCCGATTTTAGACATGCGGTCATAGGCCTCAACAAATTCAGACATGATTTTAAAGATTGACCAGCTGTCATTACTCTTAATTTCGTTCCAATCTTTTCTTACGTGTTCCATTATCAGTGTTTAGAAATCAAATATAGGCTAACCTTACATTCTAACGCATTTCTTTTCTAATTATTCTCTAACTTCGAGTGGTGAATAAGTTTTTCCTTCTTTTTTGTTTTTTTTCTCAATTGGTTTTTGCTCAGAAAAACCGTTCATTTTGGAGTGATGCTGATTCCTTGAATAAAAAGAGATTGATGGGTTCAAGCGCTGTTATTGGGTCTATTTATGTTGGAAGTATCATTTCGCTACAACAAATTTGGTATAAAGAGAGCTTTCAAAAAGATTTTCATTTGTTCAATGACGGAACGAATTGGCTTCAAATTGACAAAGCTGGTCATGTCTTTACCGGATACCATTTGTCCTCTATTCTTTCGGGAAATTTTTATTGGAACGGAATTGAACCGAAAAAATCCAATTTAATAGGAAGCACCATAGGTTTTAGTTATCTTACTTCCCTTGAAGTATTGGATGGTTTTTCAAAAGACTGGGGTTTTTCGTGGTGGGATATGGCAGCTAATTTTACAGGATCAGCCTTATTT
>JBILIY010000336.1:0-2676 GCA_044368815.1 Crocinitomicaceae bacterium | reverse complement strand
AAGCACCCATCGCTCCATCAACCACACGATGATCACAAGAAAGAGTCACTTTCATGACATTGCCTGGAACAACATTTCCGTTTTTCACAACTGGAACCTCATTGATCCCGCCAACCGCAAGAATGCAACTGTCTGGAGGGTTAATGATCGCAGTGAAGGTTTCAATTCCAAACATTCCTAAGTTCGAAATGGTAAATGTATTTCCCTCCCAATCGCTTGGTTGTAGTTTTTTCTCCTTGGCACGTTTTGCGTAATCTTTCACTTCTGATGAAAGTTGTAACAGTCCTTTCGTATCAGCAAAGCGAATTACCGGAACCAAAAGCCCCTCATCAACGGCAACGGCAACACCAATATGAACATGATCATTTCTTCTGATAAAATCTCCCATCCAAGCGCTGTTGACATTTGGATGTTGTTTCAAAGAAAGAGCTACAGCCTTGACAACCATATCATTGAACGAAACTTTAACACCTTCCATAGCATTCAATGTTTTTCTCGCAGCAATCGCGTTGTCCATATCAATGCTTAATGTTAGGTAAAAATGTGGCGCTGTAAATTTACTTTCAGCCAATCGGCGTGCAATTGTTTTGCGCATCTGACTTACCGTTTCATCATGGAAAGACTCAGTTCCATATGGAGCTGCAGCAAATGTTCGCTCAGCTGGAGTGTATGGCGTGTAATGATCGACATCTCTTTTTACGATTCTTCCTCCATCACCAGTTCCCGCTACTGAACTGATGTCAATTCCTTTTTCTTCAGCCAATTTTTTAGCTAGCGGAGAAGCAAAAATTCTATCTGAATTTGAAACGACTGGAGCACTGGCTTTTGTTGCTACTGGTGTGGATTCCTTAACTGGTTCCGGTTTCGGTACAACTGTCTCAACTTTGGGAGTTTCCGATTCCTTGGTAATTTCAGCAGTAGGAGCGGTTGCACCAGTCAATAAACCAGAAATATCTTCTCCCTTTTCACCAATGATTGCAAGAATGGAATTTACCGGTGCGGCTTGTCCTGTTTCAACTCCAATGTGAAGTAAAATACCATCATAAAATGATTCGAATTCCATCGTAGCCTTATCGGTTTCGATTTCAGCTAGAATTTCACCTGCTTTAACAGCATCACCAATTTTCTTATTCCAAGCGGCCACAACCCCTTCGGTCATTGTGTCGCTTAATTTGGGCATATAAACTACTTCTGCCATATTAATTTAAATTTTTGTACTATTAATATTCTTTGATGTATGGATAATCTTGCTGCATGTAAACATCTTCGTATAGTTCGTGCGGTTCAGGGAATGGGGAATTTTCAGCAAATTCTACTGACTCATCTACTTCCTTTTTAACCCAATTATTGATTTCTTCAATCCCTTTTTCCGATAAGAATTTGTTTTCTCGAATCACATTTAATACATGATCAATCGGATCTTGCTCAATCCAATCATTCACCTCGTCTTTTGTTCGATATTTTTGAGGATCAGACATCGAGTGTCCTTTATAACGATAAGTGCGAATATCCAATAGGGTAGGGCCATCTCCTCTTCTTGCACGGCTTGCCGCTTCTTCAATCGCATCATGTACGTCTTCTGGTCGCATCCCATTGACAATTTTTGATGGCATTTCGTAGGAAAGTCCAATTTTTGACAAATCAGTTACGTTGGTTGTTCTTTCTACAGAAGTACCCATTGCGTAATTGTTATTTTCAATTATGAATATTACTGGAATTTTCCAAATCATTGCCATGTTGAATGTTTCATGAAGTGCACCTTGTCGAACTGCTCCGTCTCCCATCGAAACAAATGCTACATTATCGGTTCCCATGTATTTTTCGGCAAAAGCAACCCCAGCTCCCATTGCAATTTGGGCCCCAACGATTCCATGGCCGCCCATAAAGTTTTTTTCTTTATCAAAAAAGTGCATGGAGCCTCCTTTACCCTTTGAACATCCGGTCTTTCTACCATAAAGTTCCGCCATCAAAACGCGTGGATCACTTCCAAGTGCTATTGGATGGGCATGATCACGATAAGCAGTCATGTGTTTGTCTGTTGGACGACAGGCGCTTGCGGTTCCTACGACAATTGCTTCTTGTCCGATGTATAAGTGACAAAACCCTCCAAACTTTTGCTGGATGTACAACTGACCTGTTTTTTCTTCGAATTTTCGAATCAAAAGCATATCCTTATACCATTTTACATAAGTTTCTTTAGAAAATTTCAACTCTTTTTTCGAGTTTTTCTTACTGTTTGTCGCTTTTTCCGAACTAGCTGTTTTAACTGGCATTTTTAGTATTTTAAACTTTGACAAATATAAAAAGGAATTTTAATTATAAAACAAAATGTCATTTTTACACTAAGTGATTATTGATTTACTTTTATTTTTACTATATCCGTTATTTTCGAAAGCGGAATTTCAACATTCGGAGCTCCCACTGCATAAGGTCCAATTTCGTATGCATTGTAAACGAAAACAACATTTTTATCTGTGAAATAAAAATTTTCGTTAGCCTCTAATCTTCCTTCAATAAACCAGCCGGCATCTTGCAGATTTTCATTGGGAGAAATACCAACACTTTTCCGAAAATAAGAGTCAACTAACGCGTTTAATTTTCTTTTGTTTTTAAAAACATCTTCAAGGGTTAATTTATTTCCATTTGTTTTGTCTACAAGGTAATGACTTTCGTATC
>JBILIY010000241.1:0-3433 GCA_044368815.1 Crocinitomicaceae bacterium | reverse complement strand
TCCTTATGCTTATTCTCCGAATCAGATGAAATTCCAATGACTTCGCATCCTAAATCTTGAAATTCTTCAAAGCGATCGCGAAATGAACATGCTTCTTTTGTGCAACCAGGCGTATCATCTTTTGGATAAAAATAGATTACTAGCGTTTTGTTTCCTAGTAAGTTAGCTAAATCGAATTCTTCTCCAAATTGATTCTTCAGTTTAAAAACAGGGCAATTATCTCCAATTTGTATCATATCGTTTCGTTTAAAGCAGATTTAAATCGTTCTAGAACGCGCTCACGCGCAAATTTGTGTTCAATAATCGGTTCGGGATAAGTCGATGTGCCAAATTCCGGAACCCATTTTTTTATATACTCGAATTTTTTATCAAATTTCTCTTGCTGGGATGCCGGATTGAAAACCCGAAAATATGGCGCAGCGTCACAACCACAACCTGCAGCCCACTGCCAACCACCAACATTACTAGCTAATTCAAAATCCATTAGTTTTTCTGCGAAATAAGCCTCGCCCCATCGCCAATCGAGGAGCAAATGTTTCGTTAAAAAACTGGCAACAACCATTCGAACGCGATTATGCATAAAACCAGTTTGATCAAGCTCGCGCATTCCGGCATCTACTAACGGATAACCCGTTTTTCCCTCACACCAAGCTTGAAAATGCGCCTCGTTTTTCTCCCATTGAATTTTATCATATGTCGATTTGAATGCGTCTTTTGCCGAATGTGGAAAATGGTAAATGATCATTTGGTAGAAATCACGCCAAATTAGTTCATTGAGAAACGTTTCGTTCAAATGTTGAGCTTGCCTTGCCAATTCCCGAATACTTATCGTTCCAAAACGCAGGTGAACACTCAAACGAGAAGTTCCTTCAACCGATGGAAAGTTACGTCTCAAGTCGTAGTTTTTAATTAGTTCATTCGGAGCAACATCTTTCGGAAAGGAAAAAAGTTGTTCATCATTGAATCCCATTTCTTGCAGTGACGGGAATTCAACTTCTTCTATTCTTTTATTCAAATTCCCAAAGTTTTCCTCAACCGAATAAGAAGACAAAAAATTATCATTCAGCTTTGCTTTCCACTTTCTGGAATAAGGAGTAAAAACAGTGTATGGTTTGCCATCGTCCTTCAACACTTCGTTTTTTTCAAAAATGACGTGATCTTTTGCACCGTGAAATTCTATATTCTTGGATTTCAATAAATCAAACATGGTTTTATCACGTTCTAACGCATATGGCTCGTAATCCCGATTTGTAAAAACAGAATCGAATCCTTTTTCCTCTGTCAATTTGGGAATAATTTCTAACGGTTTTCCATAAAAAACCCATAAATCAGAACCGATTTTTTGATAGGCCTCTATTAACTTTTGAACGTGCTGATAAATAAACAAAACACGCTGATCGTTTTTAGGGAGAAGATCTAAAATACTTCGATCGAAAATAAAAATTGGTTGAACTGCTTCACTTGTTTTCAATGCCTTATAAAGTCCAGCGTTGTCGTTAATTCGCAAATCTCGCCGATGCCAAAAGATGGTTTTGTTCATTTAAATTAAACAACATACATTTGATTATGTTTGAGAATTCACAATTAAAGGATTTTTTATACTCTGTTCAAAATTTTCGTCAAGCTAGAAAATTAAAAGTTTGCCATCACACGAGATAATACGGATGATTTTTTACTTAATTGATTTTTAACGCATTTATTTACATTTTTTTTCTAAAAATGTTTATTTTTACGGGGTTTAAGAAGAATTATTAACTCAATTTATCCCAAATAATGAAAAAAATTAGTTTGCTTTTATTGTCAATTCTATTTGTAAATCTACTTTTCGCACAGAAAGTAAATTCACGTGAAGAAGCTATCTCGCTGGTGGAAAAAGATTGCTATTCATTCGAATATCTTGATGAGAAATACAGAGCTGATAAGGAAATTGTTCTTATTGCAGTTCAAAAATGCGAGGATGCTTTAAAGTTTGCCTCACAGGACCTCAAAAAGGATAAAGAGCTTGTTTTAAAAGCAATAAAAATTGATGAGAGAGTATTGGAATTTGCCGATGAATCGCTCAAAAAAGACAAAGATGTTGTTTTATTGGCTGTTATTAACGATGCTAGAACATTGGAGTTTGCTGACAAATCACTTCAAGAGGACAGAAAATTTATTTTAGACATATTGGATAAAAAATATAGTTGGAATTCTTTTCGATATAGAAGTGAAAGACAAAATAGCAGAGGGCGAGCAGAAGATGAGGGTTATATTTTACAGTATTTGAATAAGGACCTCAAACAAGATAAGGAAATCATCCTAAAAGCAGTAAAGGGAAAAGCGTTGGAAATAATCGATTTAGATCAGAATTTACTTGAAGAAGAAGACTTTGTAAGGGAAATTCTGAATGTTAATGGAAGTTGTTTGGAATATATGGATAGAAAACATAGAGGAAACGAAAACTTGGTTCTTTTGGCTGTATTGAAATCGCCGGAAACCATTCAGTTCGCAACTAACAAATTATGGAATAATCGAAACTTTGTATTGAAAGCGGTAAAACAAAATGCTTCGACTCTCGTGTATGTTAAGGAATCATATAGAAAAGATCGAGAAATTGTGCTTGCCGCAGTTAACAATTCTGAAATTGCCAATGCGACCAGCTACACCAAACGAATCAGTCGAGATGAATATGTTTCTGAAAATAGATATGCATTTGAATTTATTGATGAAACATTAAGAAATGATAGAGAAATCGTTACCATTGCGATCAAGAAAAATGGAAATCTTTTAAAATTCGCCAATGATTCCATGAAAAAAGACAAAGAGGTTGTATTAGCTGCCGTCAGAAATTCTGGAAGTGCCCTTGAACATGCTGACTTATCACTTAGAAAAGATAAAGATTTTATGATTCAAGCGATTCGTATTTCTCGAGAAGCATTCAAATACATTGATGCTTCTTTATCAAGTGACAAGGACATTATTAAAGAGTTGGATATTAACAAATAGATTTGCCATAACATGAAAACCTGGATAAAATACGGACTTCTAAACGCATTGCTCGGTTTGATTGTTGGTATTGGAATAAATCTTAATGGATTTGCAATTGCTGCTCCATTAGCCGCTTTTCTCATTGGAGGTCTTTTTTGGAAACTACTAAATAAAGACAAAATAACTAATATTCGGATCGTAATTACTGGAATCCTAAGCGGATCGATTTCACATTACTTAACTTTTATTTTATTTGGTGTTATTGGGAATATTCAATATTTGACTATGGGAAACACTTCCTATACGCCAAGCATTCCTGATATGCTTGTTAGATCGGTTGTTATGACGTTATTTAGTTTGCTATTCGTTGGTTGGCTTACTATTCCATATGCAATAATTACGGGTTTCATTTTGAAACGCATGGAGAATAAGAAAATCATGACTAGTTAACTCTAAAATTTAACCA
>JBILIY010000240.1:0-3436 GCA_044368815.1 Crocinitomicaceae bacterium | reverse complement strand
TGTTGATTTCTTGTCCGCCACCAATTAAACAAACAATCGCACACCAATCTTGATGACGATTCATTACGCTTATCAAATATTCGGGTTCGGACATTTCAAAGTCGTCAATTCCTTTTTTGGTTTTCATAAACTTTGAAACTTGTTCCTTTTGCCAAGCTCTTTGTGCTTCGTCAAAAACGACTACTTTTTCTATTGGTTCTTTTTCAGTTTTTAAGTTATCGTCACGGAAATGATGAATGTTTTGAATAAACGCCTTTGCTTCACGTTCTGCGTCTGTTTTTTTTAATTTATAACCATTTTCTTTTGCCGTTTCTACCGAATCACGTGTCAACGCTTCTCTTAGCACATCAACCAAAGGCCCATTTCCCGATAGGAAAACAGAATGCTCGGTTTCATCTGCTTTTAGTCGTTCGTTTGCAATGTTCAAGCCCGCAAGTGTTTTTCCTGCTCCAGGAACTCCCGTGAGAAAACAAATTGCTTTTTGTTTTTTAGTCTTTGCGGTTTCAATGATGTTATTAATGGCCTTCGCTGTTCGTGATAGATTTATTGCGCCTGAATCGCTGCGGGAAATTTCTTGGACGTTGTGTCCTTTGTAAAGTGCTTGAGCCGCCTCAATTATTGTCGGTGTAGGTTTGTAGGTGCTATTTTCCCAGTCAGAAATATTTATATTTTGCGTTGATGTTTGAGTCTCTAAAATATTTTTTATAGTGCTTTCAAAATTGTCTGCATTGCAAAGAACACAATTATCTAATCGAATTGCTTTTTGAAAATTGTTCGTTTCATTTGGTGCTTTTGTTACTACTAAAATTGGAATGATTGTTTTGTCATGGCTTCCTTCGTGAAAGTTTAGTAAATCAAGACAGTAATCTAAAGTTTGGTATTGTGCGTCTTTCGTGTAATGATTGTCGCCAATTTTAAATTCAATTACGAAAATGAAATTATTTATTATTAGAATGTTGTCAACTCTTTTGCCCATTCGTGGAATGGAAAATTCAAAGTAAAGGTTTCCTTGAAGGTCTTTGAGCCAAGATTTTAAAAAGTCAATTTGTTTGAGCCATGCATTTTTTTGCTGGTCTTCAAGGTCGTGTTGATGATTTTTTGCAAGCTGTCCGAAAATTGAATAGGAATCTTCTGTTAAAAATTTGTCTGTCGTATTTTGGTAATAACTTCTCTTCATTTTTTTAGATTTCACTTCTTTGAAAGGTGACATACTTGCTAACTTTCTATTACCCGCTCCAGCCCTTACTATTTTAGATTTAAGAACAGGTATATTCACTTAGCTAAACTACAAACATTTTGGTAAAATTAATCCTACGAGAAAGCCTCTTTTTGAAATTCAATACCTTGAAAAAAATTAATTTACCCAACTAAATCAACGGATACAAATTCAAGCTAAAAGCCACACAAAGCCATATTAAATAAGGTAGTAACAGAAAAATAGAACTTGTGCGTTTGGATTTTTCTACCAAGAACAAAAAGCTGAAAACTGTTACGAACAATAATGCAATAACGATACAACCCAAAACCAGCAAATGCCAACGAAAGAAAATAGGGTTCCACCCGATGTTGAATATGTAGTGCGCTACGAGCAGGGTTATAAATCGTTTATTCCAAGTGAAATTTTTAACCAAAAATATCGTGAATAAAATCATAATGGAGGTCCATGCAAGTCCAAAGAAATATCCCGGGGGTGTCCACGGAGCTCGTTTCAATTCAATATACCACGTGTTTTCTGCTGGAGAACCTCCCATCAAATAACTTCCGAGCGCCAATGCCCCAAAGTTCAGGACAAGAAATACTATGATTTTAAGTAACTGCTTCATTTTAGCAAAACACCGGGAACTCCCAGTTGTTCAATTAGTTTAAAGTTGGATTCTGTGATAATTCCTGCAGGAAAGACAAATTTTTTATCGTACAACACATCATTTACCCAAAAACTCACCCAATATTCGTTGGCTATTCCAAAAACTTCAGGCATGATCGGTTCTATTCGTGCGGCTTCGTTTGGCAGCATTACTTCGATTCCGTGACGTAGGGTAGAGGTTTTTATTTTTTCTCCGGTGACTAAGTTTTCCCCATAACCTGTGCTCGAAACAATGATCCCCTCCATAATATCATCGCGCAAATTCAAGAGGTACACATAATGTTCTTTGTCCTCTGCATCTGGTTTGGTTTGAACAATAGCAACTGCTACATTCTCAACTTTTGGTCCTTTTAGTTCTTCTTTCATTTTGATAAATCTCCTTCTCGATTTTTTCAGCCATTTTCAAGTAAACAAATAAGTCAGGGGAATGCCCAACGCGTTCATCGTATTTCTGATGGAATTTACGATCATTTTCTTTACGCTCTGGAATCAAGAAATTATCTTCACGTTCCATACCTAGGCGGACAACCACAAGTTGTTTACTCGGAATAGCCATGATATACTGTCCCCTGAATCCACGGCAGTAATAAACGGGATTCCCCTCATTTTTATAAGTCCAAATGTGCCAGCCATAACGTAGGTTTTTAATATTTTCTTCCGTAGCTAGTGTTGGTGTTTTTACCATTTCTTGAATATACCATTTCGGTGCAATTTGCTTCCCTCCAATATTACCTTGGTTTAGCAGCAAAAGCCCAATTAGTGAAAAATCACGTGGACTCGCATACAGACAACAAAAGGCTTTTTCATCACCATTTTCTTTGTCTAAACTCCAGTATGCTTTATGACCAGCGCCCATTGGTTTCCAAAGTTTCTCTTCGGTATATTCAGAAATACTCTTTCCTGTTGCTTTTTGAAGAATGAAGCCTAAAAGTTGTGAATCTCCACTTTGGTAGTTGAATTTTGTGCCTGGTTTTTCAACTACATATTGTCGCGTAACAAGGCCATACAAATCATCTCCGTAATACGCTTCGGCAGCATGAGAAATAGGGTTGCTACCACTTTCTTCCCAATCAAATCCTGCAGCCATGAGGAGTAAGTTCCGAATTGTGACGTCATTCCTCCCATTTTCATTGAATTCAGGTAAATAATTACCAACGGGCTCATCAACACTTTTGATTTTTCCCTCTTCAATGGCAATTCCAATTAGAAGACTAATTACCGTTTTTGCAGCAGAGAAAGAATTTGAAACAGTTTCTTGGTTGTGTGCGCCGAAATATTTTTCGAATAAAAGCGTATCATTTTTGAAAACTAAAAATGCTTTCGTTCCAAGTCGCTGGTGGTATTTCCGTTCGAATTTATCAAATGTAAACTTATTAAATCGGTTGTGTTTTTTCCATAAATAAGGTTCTTTCGATTGTTCGATCGTAGAATGTGGAAAAACATCTAAGTCATAAATTCCAGGCCCTGATTTACCGATTGCATAGGTTTTCATAATTCCTGAGTACAAGTAGATTCTACCAGAAAGAAGGATGAATAAATTCAATGCAATGACAATTGTCAAAAATGTATATA
>JBILIY010000239.1:0-3439 GCA_044368815.1 Crocinitomicaceae bacterium | reverse complement strand
ATTTATGAAACAATTCACACTCGTATTTTTATTATTCGTTTTTCAGTTTGCTAAAGCGCAGTCGAATGGCTTTGAAGTGCTGAAAAACCTAGAAATTATGGATCAGGTGTATGAACACCTTGATTTATATTTTGTGGACGAACCTCAACTTGGAAAACTTTCCAAAACATCCATTGATGCGATGCTCAAAGAATTGGATCCGTATACTGTTTATTACCACGAATCAAACATCGAAGATTACCGTTTGATGACCACCGGACAATACGGAGGAATTGGCGCCTTGATCAGAAGAATGGGTGATGACACCTATATCGCTGAGCCCTATGAAGGAAATCCGGCGGAAAAAAGCGGCTTGAAAGCAGGAGACAAAATCATTTCAATTGATGGGAAGGAAATGCATAAAAAGTCGTCCGATGAGGTTTCCACTGCTTTAAAAGGACCAAAAGGAACTGCGATTAAGGTTGAAATTGAGCGAATCAATGAAGGCAAAAAAACAATATCAATTACCCGAGATGAAATAAAAATTCCAGATGTCCCCTATTTCGGAATGGTGGACAAGGAAATCGGATATGTGAAATTGAATTCGTTTACCCAAACCGCAGCAAGCGATGTTCGATCAGCGATTGAAAAATTGAAAAAAGAAGGAATGAGTAAATTGGTTTTGGATCTGCGTGATAACGGAGGTGGACTGCTAATTGAAGCGGTGAAAATCGTGAATTTCTTCGTTCCCAAAAACACGGTTGTGGTATCAACCAAGGGCCGGGTAAAAGAAGAAAATAGAGTATACACAACCTTGGAAGAACCGATTGACACGGATATTCCCTTGGCTATTTTGGTAGATGGCGGATCGGCTTCAGCAAGTGAAATCGTTGCAGGAAGTTTACAAGATTTGGATCGCGCGGTTATTCTGGGTCAAACCAGTTATGGAAAAGGTTTGGTTCAGCGCACTTACGACATGAAATATGGTTCGAAAATTAAGTTGACAATTGCTAAATACTACACGCCCTCAGGAAGATGCGTTCAGCGTCTCGAATATTACGACAAGGAAACAGGTGAAAAACCGAAAGAAATAGCAGATTCACTAGTGAAATCCTTTCAAACAAAAAATGGACGTAAAGTCATTGATGGTCGAGGAATCGAGCCGGATGTAAAAGTAGAATTGGAGGATTTGAGTCGGCTTTCTGCCATGTTGTTGACTAAAAATTTGATTTTCAATTTCGCGACAGAATTTAATTCTAAAAACAACACGATTTCTACACCTGAGGAGTTTAAATTATCTGATTCACAATATGAAGAATTTAAAACCTTTGCCTTGAAGGATGAATTCAATTACACCACAGCTAGCGAAGAAGCTTTGAAAAAAATGAAGGAAACCGCTGAAAAAGAAGGTTATTTCAACGAGGTTAAAAGTGAATATGAAGCAATGATGACTAAAGTTACGCCTTCAAAATCGCGTGATTTAGATAAGTTTAAAGAAGAAATTTCACAAATGCTCGAAAATGAAATCGTATCACGCTATTATTTTCAAAAAGGGAGAACTGTCAATTCCTTCCGTTATGACAACGTGTTGCTAAAAGCGAAAGACGTGCTTGGGAATTCGAAAGAGTACAACACTATTTTGAAGAAATAGCCGTTTCTTTCTTATGTTAAATCGATTCTTTGGCGAGAAAGTTCATTCCAGCTTTCATTTTTTTGTTCTGCTCGTTTTATTAGTTGGACTTTGCTGTAGTAAATTCCTGATGTCGATGGGACTTTTGCTCGGCGGATTGAACTTTTTCATGGAAGGAAATCTGAAAGAAAAACTTTCTCGCCTGAAAGAAAATAAATTTTTCCTAATCATTTTCGGTTTTTACTTGCTTCACGTGATTGGAATGCTTTGGACTCAAAACTGGGATTACGGTTTGAATGAGTTACGGCAGAAAAGTTCACTTGGAATCATCTCAATTATTATCTTCTCTCGCCCTTTGCCAAAAAAAAATCTATTTAATTTATTGTTGCTAGGCTACATAGCTACATTGGTAATTACTTCAATTATAAATTTCATTGTCTACACCTTCTTCTCGGATCAATTTAACCTCATCGATATTCGTGAAATGTCCCGTTTTGGATCGCACATACGTTTTGGAATATTAATTGGCTTCGGAGTAGCTGTCTGTTATCAGTTAAAAACGGCCTTCCCAAAGTATAAATGGATCTTATTTTCCGTAGCACTTTGGTTCGCTTTTTACACCTACTATAGCCAAGTTTTATCAGGAATTATTGCACTAATAATTGTTGTTTTTGGACTCATTTTTTGGGGGTTTTATCATAAGAAAAAGTTTGTTTTGCTTGGCGGTATAGCACTTACAGCAATTTTGCTTATTACAACCTTAATCGCATATCTAAAGCAACCCATTGAATCAAAGAGTGCATTTCCTGAAAATTACGTTACCCTGAAAACAGGGTGGAACAAACGTGCTAGTATACCTTATGATAGTTTGGATTTGCGTAATCAAAATTTATCACAAACACTGGAACGCTATTTAATTTCCAAGAATTTACCTGTGCGCGGAGATGGTGTGAATAAATTATCCAAACAAGATATTGAGTTCATTCAAAAGGGATTCGCCGATATTCGTGAAACAAAAAATGGATTGGGCGCACGCTTGTTTGGAGTAAGGTATCAATTACACAATTCAATAAATCCAAACGGTCATTCCATTTTAGAACGAATTGAATATTGGAAAAATGCACGTGCCATTATCAATGAAAATTGGCTTTTTGGGGTTGGAACAGGAGATGTTAATGATGAAATTCAAAAAATGTATATCAAACGCAATTCACCATTAAATGATGACAGAAGACTTCGTGCTCACAATTCTTACTTTACCTTTTGGATGACTTTCGGTATCTTAGGATTTTGTTATTTTGTTTTAATGCAACTAACTTTTATAAAAGAACAATGGAATACCAAGAATTTATTAGGTCTTTTGTTTATTGTCATCACAGCCGTCACTTTCTTATTTGAAGACACGCTTGAAACCCAAATGGGAATAACCTATTTTTCCCTATTCTACGGTCTTTTTTCGTATGAAACGAAACGTATTTAACAGAGTATAATAGTAATTGTGCTTGTCATATCGGTAACAAGAAATTTACAATTCATAGATTCACATTTTGATTATTTATGAAAAATTTTCTATTTTCGACAATTAACTGAAAGTAAACCAATACATCAATTGGTTGTTAGCTTGATTTGCTTTTGGCAATGGTATAAGTAAGTTATGAGTAATTTAATTTGAAAAATGAAAGAAGGCATTGTTATTTATTATTTTCCTTTTTTTTCGGAGAAAAACTACTTCCCGGAAGAAAAAGATATTCATTTAAATAAAATAAGTTCGTGGCCCTACATAGATTCCTCTTTTAACGATTACTTCTTAAATATATTTTCAAAAAACTC
>JBILIY010000237.1:0-3443 GCA_044368815.1 Crocinitomicaceae bacterium | reverse complement strand
AAAGAAATAAGTTTACCTTGATAGGTTTATTTTTATGTGTTTTAACATAAAATTGGTTATGAAAAATCTATTTGTTATTCATATCAAATGATTAGTTTTAAAATAAAGGAGATGAAATATTTGTTCAGTATAGGTTCACTTTTTTTCATATTTACCAGCAAAAGTCAAACACTTTTTACTGGTTTTTCATGGTTGTCATCTTCGCCTTCTACCTTTGTTACAAGTCCAAATTATTCAGCTGGAACATGTTCAGATATTAATTTTTCGATCACCGCAACTGAAGATTTTAAAATGGTAAATAATGGTTCACCTTATAACAATAATGGATTAATTATTCCTTCAAGCATGAGCAATCCATCATCAGCCATCGATATTACCATAAATTTCAATGAACCGGTCAATAATTTAAGAGTTCGATTCATTGACCTAGATGAGAATGGAAACCCTTTTCCCGATCCTGAAGAAACAATTTCGAATATTTATCCGGCTCCGATAAGTGTCACTTCGTTAGGAGGAATGATTAATCCTATTTTTTTAAATGGAGATGAGATAAGTCCGTTTGATAATGATATGAATAACGATAATAATAATGCATCTGGCTGGGCAAATTGGCAAGGATCATTATCACAATTGAGTTTTAGATATAATCGACCAGGACAATTATATGGGTTAATAATAGACTCCATTTATTTTGATTGTTTTTCGTCATCTCAGTTGGAAATGCCAAATGTTTTTTCTCCAAATGAGGATGGAGCTAATGATTTATTTGAACCCATTTTATTCAATCAAATTTTCTCACCTCATTTTTTGATTTTAAATCGATGGGGGAATGTTATTTATGAAAGTTTAAACGTTTTTCCAAGTTGGAATGGAGAATTTAATGGTAAACATTGTCCAGATGGAATCTATTTTTGGAGAATGGATTTTGGAGATAATTATTCGACAAAAAATTCCAAGCACGGTTTTTTTCACTTGATAAGATAATCTGAGGATTCTTAATTAAATTTGATGTGAAATATTTTAAATGAAAAAAATCTTATTTGTAGGAAACGCCAATAGTTTTTTGATCTATCAATTGGCGAAGCAAATAAAGAAAGTAAACCCCAATTGGAAAATTGATATTTTATCTGAGCATCTTTTTGAATTGGAGGATTCTCCGTTTGACACCATTTATGCTGTAAATCATCATGATCCAAGGGCATCAATAAAGTATGCCAAGGCCTTATTTTTTTCTAATGTAATGATTATTGTTTTACAAATCGAATTATTTTAACTGAGCTCTCGTTTTGAATTATTACAGAATAAATTCCTTTTTCAAAATTTGAAATGTTTAACTGTTTTTGATCACTATTCGCTACTATTATTCTTCCGAATTGATCAACTATTTGATAAGTAGATGTCTTATTTAAACCTAAAAAGTTAATCTCGGTTTGCGCCGGGTTAGGAAATATCAATACATTTTTATCTTCAAGTGAATTTAGACTCGCTGTGCCTTCATACAACAGTTGGTCATAAGCGACAAGCCACTGAGGATTAGATTTTAAGCCACAATACAATTGTAAAATCACATTATACGTTCCAGTAGTTCCAGGTGAAAATAGATACGTCGCATTAACTGTTGTGGAGGTTCCGTCATTAAACCCAATAGTCCATGTAACGACAGTTGAATCAACCAAGTCAACATAAGAAAGAATTGAAGCACTTGTGATAGTGTTATAATCAAAACTACAATTATCAATCCAAGTTCCTGAAATTGTGCCAATCACGGTGGAATCATTGCTGATATTTCCATTCAAAACGATTGTATCTCCGACATTTGCTCCCCCGGAACCGACTAGACCCGAAGCACTCGCAGAGCAGCCGTTTGCGTCCGTAACGGTTAAATCATAAACCGCAGTGCAAAGATTTGACTGAGTAGCTGTTGTTGAGCCGTTAGACCAAAGATACATATATGGTGCAGTTCCGCCAATAACTGATGGTATAATCGATCCATCACAAAGGCCGATTGCCGAAACATTTGTAATGTTCAAATTGGCAGTAAATCCACCGCAATTTACTGTTGTAGAATCATAAATAGTTATTGAATCACAGACTTGACAACCAATACCATCAGTTACGCAAACTTGATAAGTCCCTGGACACAAGTTTTCTAACACAGAACTAGAATCACCATTATTCCAGGTCCATGATGGAAGACCTACTGGGCCGTCAATAATAGTAAATATTGCTCCATTACACATAGTTGGAGAAGTCGGAAAAGCAGCTATATTGATATTTAGAGATAACGCGCATTCGATTGTAACATTGGTTGTTGTTGAAAAACTACAACCATTTGCATCACTTACATCAACGGTATAATTACCCGCACACAAATTCGTTGGATTGTTAGAGCCATAGAAAACGGTTCCATTTCCAACCGAATAGTAATATGGTGCTGTTCCACCAAAAGGAGTTACCAAAACGGAACCATTGCACACGTTGGGACCTTCAGTAGAACTAGGAACTACAGTTGCTCCAAAACTCGAGCATGAACTAGAACCAATGTTCCATATTGCTGTTCCTGAGCAACCTGCAGTATCAGTAACAATTAGAGTACCATTTGATCCAAAACACAAATCAGATAAACTAGGTGAATTAAAGTTCACACAACCATTACAATTCCAAGAATAGGTTACTGGCCCGTTATTTCCTGTTGTCGTTGCCAAAATTGATCCGTCGCAAAGGGAAGAATCAGTAGCATTGTTGACACTCAAATTAACGTTAATTGAACATTGGGAATAAACTAAAGTCCCGATAAGTGTAAAAAGACTAAATAAAAATACTTTCATAATAAGTTCGTTTTTAGGTTTTAAGACGCCAAATTTAACAATTAGTTGCCTCTTTTCATAAATTGCTTGCCATTTCTTACTTTTGACCTATGAAACTGTTGACCATCTTACCTATTTTATTTTATTCATTCGTAGTATTTTCACAGCGAAATATTAAACCCAAATTAGTTGTTGGAATTGTCGTCGACCAAATGTGCTACGATTATTTGTATCGTTTTCAACATCATTTTGGAGAGGGGGGATTTAACAAATTCTTGAAACAAGGTTTAAACTGCCGAAATGTGGTTTACAATTACGTTCCCACTTACACAGGCCCGGGGCATGCATCGATTTATACAGGCACAACTCCAAATAATCATGGAATCGTTGGGAATGAATGGTATAATCGTCAGTCAAATAATGCCATTAATTGTGTTTCGGATGAAAATTGTTCAACAATTGGAAGTGATTCTAAAGAGGGTAATGCTTCACCCGTTAATTTGAAAACCTACACGATAACCGATCAGCTAAAAATGACCTACCCAAATGCCAAAGTAGTTTCAATGTCGATAAAAGACCGAGGCGCCATTCTCCCTGGTGGGCATTTAAGTGATGGGAGTTATTGGTTTGATTATG
>JBILIY010000238.1:0-3443 GCA_044368815.1 Crocinitomicaceae bacterium | reverse complement strand
ATAATTTAGACACGACAATTTGGTCCAAAGTTTCAACGCAACAAATTATAATTAATGCGTTTGACACAGATCCTCAGGCAAGATTAAATCAAGACGTCGGAATTGATGGTTGGAAGAACTCAGAAGAAAAAATAGCCTACAACAACTTTGTAAGTTGGATCCAAAATAATGGTGTTTTAAGTTCGCAAGCAAAAGCCAAACTAATAGCTGATCCTTCGTCAGATGACTATAATTATTACCTTGATGACAACTTTGACACCGATCAGTTGGACATCCTTAGGAGATACAAAAAATTCAATGGTATGGAAGGAAATTCTCCAACCACTGAAATGTCTGACACGGCAAATGCATCGGGTTATCCCACACAAGCAAGCATTCAACCCGATAATGAGGATATTAATCAGGATAATAACTTATCGGAGAGTGAAAGTTATTTTCAGTATCGGGTAAGTATGAGGCCAAATGACTTGGCACAGGTAGGTCAAAACTACATTACCAACAAGCAAATTTATCAAAACGGAAACAAGACTGAAACGTGGTATCAATTCAAAGTTCCATTGCGTGATTTTGAAAAGAAAATTAACGGAATTCAAGATTTTCGATCAATACGTTTTATGCGTATGTTTCTCAAAAATTTTGATGAAGAAGTTGTTCTTCGTTTTGCCAGACTTGAGCTAATTCGTGGCGAATGGAGGGTTTACCGACAAGATTTGTCTCAGCCAGGATTAAGTGTGCAAACAGATCCAAACCTTACTACTTTCAATATTGGAGCAGTAAATGTAGAGGAGAACGCACAACGCGCACCAATCAATTATGTTATCCCTCCTGGAATAGTTCGAGAAATTGATCCTTCTCAAGTATACCAGCGTCAAATGAATGAACAGTCGTTGATGTTGGAAGTGTGTAACTTACAAGATGGTGATGCGCGAGCTGCTTTTAAAAATGTGACTTTTGACGTTCGGACTTACAAAAAACTAAAAATGTTTGTCCATGCTGAATCAATTCAACAAAATCAGTTAAAAGATAATGAATTGAGTTTATTCGTTCGATTGGGAACAGATTATGTAGAAAACTATTATGAATATGAACTCCCATTAAAATTGACAAATTGGGGACAAACTTCACCAGACGATATTTGGCCGGCGGACAACAATATTGAAATAGTTTTTGACGATTTACTAGATCTTAAAAAAGAACGTAACACAAAAATCGAAAATGGAGCCGCAGGAGTATCCTATCTGGTTGAATATTTGAAGCAAGACAATTCCACCAAACGAATTAAGGTTAAAGGTAGCCCGAACCTACAGGGAATCAAAACCATAATGGTCGGTATCCGCAATCCATCCAAAACAGATCCTAACAACCCATGGAAGCCAGATAATGGTGATCCTGAATGCGCGATCGTTTGGATAAATGAAATGCGCTTGACCGATTTTGTAAGTGAAGGTGGTTCTGCGGCTATCGGTCAAATGCAACTTCAAGTTGCAGACTTTGCAAATGTAAATGCTTCCGGAAACTACTCTGGAATAAATTGGGGAAGTGTTGAAAGCCGTGTTCAAGAGCGTCAACGAAATGAACGAATTGGCGTTGATTTAAACTCAACGGTTCAGTTAGGACAATTTTTTGGTAAACAAGCGCGCATTTCATTACCTTTCTTCTATGGTTATTCATTGGGAATCGTTAATCCGGAATACGATCCTTTTAATCCGGACATCAAATTAGCAGACTACGACTTAGCAACACGACGAGAAAAATCAAAAGCAGGTCAGGAATTTAACGAAAGACGATCTTTTAACTTCACAAATGTTCGTAAAGAAGCGAAAGCTGGAGCAAAACCTCATTTTTGGAATATTTCAAATTGGTCAGCGACATATGCATTTTCTGAAAACCTAAAGAGGGATTTTAACATCAATTACGACCGCACAAAAACTTGGACTGGTGCGCTAAATTATAACTTCACCTTTCCAGGGAAAGCAATTGAACCGTTTAAAAAGTGGAAACCAGTTCAGAAGTCAAAATGGTTACAACTTGTCAAAGATTTCAACCTATTTCTTTTACCAAAAAATATTTCTTTCACAAATGACTATTCGCGTCTTTACAACGAAAGACAAGTTAGAAATAACATTGTACCTGACTACAAATTCGCAGCCGTTTATATGAAGCGATTTGATTGGAACCGGAACTATCAAGTGGGTTATGATTTAACAAAAAACATTAAAGCGACATTCTCCGCAACCAACAAATCGATTTTTGAAGAAGGAAACCACGGCGTTGATCGCGTTTCAAACCCCGAAGGTTATCGAGAATTTTTGGATACTATTCGCAACCAAATGCAAACATTCGGTCGTACAATGGATTATTCCCACAATTATAATCTGGGGGTTACCCTTCCGTTAGATAAATTTCCATTAACAAATTGGTTGAGTGTAAACGCCAAATATGGAGGAACATTTAACTGGCAGCGCGCACCTCTTGGACAAAGTCAATTTGGAAATACTATTCAAAACAATCGTTCAATCAACTTGACTGCCCAAGCGAATATGTTGACCCTTTACAACAAAATTCCTTTTTTCAAAAAGACCTTAGGTGACGGTAAAATCAATCGAGCACAAAATAGAATCGGGAAATCGGATGGAGAAAATAATTCAGCAAAAAAACCGCTAAACGAAAAACCCGAAAAACCTGAAGAGGAGTTTAAACCTAAGAAACCCATTGACGAAATGACCCCGAAAGAGTTACGTCAATACGAACGTGAGAAAAAACGTTGGGAAAGAAAACAAGAGCGTGAAAAACGCAAAAAAGCACGTGAAAAAGAAAAAATGAACCCTGCTCTTGGATTTGTTTCTCGCCTGCTTATGACAGTTCGAAATATTTCAGGAACATACACGCTAAATGACGGAACACTACTTCCAGGTTATTCTCAAGAATCTAGTATTTTAGGAATGAATGGTTCTAGCTTTGGACTTACAAATTTCGTTTTCGGAAAACAAGGTTATGATTTGCTAGGAAGATCTAATGGTTATAATGTTTCAACATTCGCTCGAGATAATAATTGGTTGGTTCAGAATGAAAATATGAACAAACAATTTACTACGACTCATTCGGCCAATTTACAAATGAAAGCAACTTTAGAACCATTTAAAGATTTTAATATCAACCTGAATTTAAACAGAAATTATAGCCGAAATTCTGGGGAATTTTACAGATGGAACCCTACATCAAGCGCTTTTGAAAGTCAAAGTAAATTTGAAACATCCACTTTAACTTATTCTACGGTAACTTTCGGAACAGCATTCACAAAAGAAGGCCGAGCTTATCAATCCGATATTTTCCAACGCTTGCTGGATAATCGAAATGCTGTTTCACAACTAATTGGGGCTGCAAATTCAAATTCAAATTTACTTCCAAATCAATTCTATGATGGGTATTCTGGCTCACAACAA
>JBILIY010000236.1:0-3450 GCA_044368815.1 Crocinitomicaceae bacterium | reverse complement strand
AATAACCCAGGGTCCACGTGTCATATGCTCTACCCCACCAGCTATGTATAAATCACCAGCACCATCTTTAATTGCGCGCGCTGCATTAATTGTTGCCGCCATTCCTGATGCGCAAAGCCTGTTTACTGTTTCACCTGCAACTTCAATTGGTAACCCAGCTAAAAGTCCCGCCATTCGAGCTACATTTCGATTATCTTCTCCTGCTTGATTTGCGCAACCTAAAATCACATCTTCAATCGCTTTTAAATCCAGATTTGGATGCCGTTCTATGAGGCTTTTTATCGCGTGAGCGGCTAAATCATCAGCACGAACGGCTGACAAGGATCCTCCAAAATTCCCAATTGCAGTTCGGATTCCATCCACTAAAAAAACATCTTTCGACATAGCTTTCTTTTTTTCAAAGTTAGAATTTAATTAGAATTCAACTAAAAGGTTTTCCAATATTGGTTGTTTTTAAATAATTAAAAAATCTTCTTTTAGACTTTGAAATAGTTGTATGTTCGAGGTAAATTTGATTTACAATCCTTTTCAAGCTATAAAAAATGATTTCAATTTTGAATGATCAACATGCTACGTTTTTTACCAAATTACTTGGTGAAAGATATATTATTAATGAGGAAACACGAATCAGTTATGGCTCTGACGAAACGGAAGACTTGAACTTTCCACCGAGTGCTGTTCTCAAACCAACCAGCGTTGATGAAGTTTCGAAAATCATGCGATATTGTTTTGAAGAGGAAATTCCAGTTTCACCAGCAGGAGCTCGAACAGGATTAAGCGGTGGTGCACTCCCAACGCATGGTGGAATTTTAATTTCCATGGAAAAATTCAATCGCATACTTGAAATCGATGAAAATAATCACCAAGTAACAACTGAGCCGGGAGTAATAACCCAAGTTCTGCAAGATACTGTAAAAGAAAAAGGATTGTTCTATCCACCCGATCCAGCGAGTAAGGGCTCCTGTTTTATTGGAGGAAATGTCTCTGAAAATTCAGGCGGACCGAAAGCAGTAAAATACGGTGTAACCAAAGATTATGTATTGAATCTCGAAGTTGTACTGCCAAACGGAGAAGTAATCTGGACAGGAGCAAACGTGCTTAAAAATGCAACGGGTTACAACTTGACTCAATTGATTGTTGGCTCTGAAGGAACCTTGTGCATTATAACTAAAATTGTTTTGAAACTAATTCCGCACCCTACAACTGATTTATTGATGCTGGTGCCGTTCTTTGATGCACAAAAAGCCTGTGAGGCAGTTGCAGCTATTTTCAAAGCGGGCTACACTCCGAGTGGATTGGAATTTATGGAAAGAGACGCATTGATTTACACGAAAGAGTTCACAGGCGAAACAACGATTAATATTGCGGAAAACCATGCAGCGCAACTCATTATTGAAGTTGATGGATTTGATTCAGAACAATTAATGAAGGATTGTGAGGGAATTTTGAATGTCCTTGAGAATTTTGAAACAGATGAAATTCTTTTCGCCGATTCAGAAGCTCAAAAAAATGCACTTTGGTCATTACGAAGAAAAGCAGGTGAAGCAGTAAAATCGCAATCGATCTATAAGGAAGAGGATACAGTTGTTCCAAGATTTGCATTACCTGATTTACTAGGTCATGTTAAAAGAATCGGTAAAAAATATGGTTTCCAATCTGTTTGCTATGGACATGCTGGAGATGGTAATCTTCACGTTAACATTCTAAAAGGCGATTTATCGGACGAACAATGGGAAAATGAACTACCAATTGCGATTCGCGAATTATTTACGGAAGTCATAAGATTAGGTGGGACAATATCCGGTGAACACGGAATCGGGCTGGTTCAAAAACCATTTATGGATATCGCTTTTCCGGAGGTAACATTGAATTTAATGCGCGAAATAAAGCGGGTATTTGATCCGAAAGGGATATTGAATCCGGGGAAGATATTTTGAGTGTTCTTTTTGACTCTGTCCTAAAAAAGTAAGAAAAGAAATATTTTAGATGTTCTTTTTGGCATTGCCCAAAAAAGGAACCAAAAAACGCTAGCGCTGGAAATATTCAACTACCCACATTTTCCTCGTTGCTAAAATTCCCGAAACTCACCTTCGTACCTCGGCTCAAACAAGCGGAAATTTAAACGCAACTTCGTCATGTGGGTGCCCAGTTTAATCTTTCAAGGCGCAAGGTTTGTGGGAATTGAATTTATATTTCACTTCATTTTTCAAAAAAAATCAAATTCGTATCACCAAGAAATAGTTGAGCTAACACCCAACTTTCAGACAGCGTTAACGAAGTTTTGACTGAAGTTGCGGTTCGCGGAGACGAAGGCGGCCTGTCCGTCGATTAGGCGGAAGCAAAAGAACCAAAGCCTGCACGCCGGCAGGCAGGCACGAAAGGAGAAAATAAGTGTTCCGAAGGAAATGCCTTATGAAAGTTGAAGAAAAGCAGTTTTTTGTTACTTTTTTTATGCTTCGGCAAAAAAAGTAAGATTAACGATAGTTTCATCGATTCAACAAACCATCAATCACTTTTTTCAGATAAGTGTTTTTTTGTAATTAAATAGGCTATTCGAAAAACAGCTTAGAATCTTAGTTTAAGATTATTTTATCAACGAGAAAAACAAACTCTGAACATTAGTTTCTATCTTGATATTTAAAATATTATCCCTATCTTTGCAGCCTTAAATCAAGGTCACACCTCTTTTTGTGACAGTTTTTACTAACCACTTTCAGAAGTAAGAGGATTCTGAAATACAAATTTTTAAAGCCACATGGCAAATTCTATTGAACCGCAGGGAACTGCAGATTTTGATTGGGAAGCTCTACAATTAGACGGCTACTCAAAAGTTCAACGTTCAGAAATGTCTGATCGTTACGAAAAAACCCTAACTTCCATTAACGAAAAAGAAGTAATTCAAGGGACTGTTGCAATGCTTAACAAGAAAGAAGTAATCGTTAACATCGGTTATAAATCTGAAGGAGTTGTTGCTGCAAATGAATTCCGTTACAACCCGGATTTAAAGGTTGGAGATACAGTTGATGTTTATGTTGAATGTCGTGAAGACAAAACAGGGCAACTAATTGTTTCTCACAGAACAGCGCGTATGCACAGTGCTTGGATTCGTGTGAATGACGTATTGCGTTCAGGTGAAATTATCACAGGTTACGTGAAGTGCAGAACAAAAGGTGGACTTATCGTAGATGTTTTCGGAATCGAAGCGTTCTTACCTGGTTCTCAAATCGATGTTAAGCCAATCCGTGACTACGATGTTTACGTTGGTAAAAACATGGAATTTAAAGTAGTGAAAATCAATGAAGAATTCAGAAACGTAGTTGTTTCTCACAAAGCGTTGATTGAAGCTGAATTAGAAGAACAAAAGAAACAAATCATTTCCGGTCTAGAAAAAGGACAAGTATTGGAAGGCGTTGTTAAAAACGTAACTTCTTATGGTGTGTTCATCGACCT
>JBILIY010000235.1:0-3451 GCA_044368815.1 Crocinitomicaceae bacterium | reverse complement strand
AATTCGGATGTAAAGGAAAAGATAAATCTTATTGAGTTTTTACAGCGGTTTTCGATAGCACTAATTGACAATTTTATTCGTGTTTTGTCGTGATGAAGGAATCAGTAAAAAGAAAAAATCAATTTTACTAAAAGAGGCTATTTAGCGCATAGATTACCCCATTATACAGTATTAAAAAGTAAGATAAGATTAAAATTTATAAGAAGAAATAAAATAATTGTCGGGAAAATGTCGGGAAAGAAAAAGGCTAAACTGTTTATTTACAACGATTTAGCCTCTAAAAAAGTGCCCACGACTGGATTCGAACCAGCACACCTAATGGCACCACCCCCTCAAGATGGCATGTCTACCAATTTCACCACGTGGGCATTAACTGAGAACAAAGATAATTTTTTCAACGGACTCGGAAATCAAACTTTAAAAATAAATGATGTCAAAATCACACTAGAAATAATTTTAAAGTAATTTTAGCCAAAATTTTTTTAAAAAAATGTCGGATTCTTCGCACAAAATCTCACTTGCCGGTGTCTTAATTACAACAGGAATTGTATTTGGAGATATAGGAACTTCACCCTTATACGTTTTTCAGGCAATCACTGGCGGAGGTAAACACATTTCACCTGATTTTATTCTCGGGGCTCTTTCTTGTGTAATTTGGACATTGATTTTGTTAGCAACGGTAAAATATATCTATTTCGCGTTAAATGCAGACAACAATGGAGAGGGTGGAATTTTCGCATTATTCGCCTTATTAAAAAAACGACGAATTAAATGGGTGATAATTCCAGCTTTAATTGGTTGCGCAACGCTTTTAGCAGATGGCTTTATAACACCTGCAATATCCATTTCTTCGGCAGTTGAGGGAATTAAAACCATTTATCCCGATACACCTGTGATTCCTATTGTTGTGGCAATTATTGTTGTTCTATTTACAATCCAACAATTCGGAACGGCCGCTATTGGAAAAATGTTTGGTCCAATAATGATTATATGGTTCATTTTCCTCGGATACCTTGGAATTACTAATGTAATTAAAAATCCATTTGTGTTGAATGCTTTCAACCCATATTATGCATACAACCTAGTTGCCAATGTTGATGGTGGGTTTGCTGTTTTAGGATCAGTTTTTCTTTGTACAACTGGAGCTGAAGCACTTTATTCAGATTTAGGTCATTGCGGAAAAGGCAACATTCGGATAAATTGGGCATTCGTATCAATTTTATTATTCATCAATTACTTAGGTCAATCCGCATTGTGTCTTTCCGATGGATTTGCACTAGCCAAGAATCAAACAGTATTCTATGCGATGGTTCCGGGTCATTTGTTACCTTTTGCGATTGTAATAGCAACAGCGGCTACAATTATCGCATCTCAAGCTTTAATTACAGGGGTTTTTACGTTGATGAACGAGGCAATTAAACTAAAGTTATGGACTAACTTGAAAGTGAAATACCCAACTAATCATAAAGGTCAAATATACATTCCTTTTATTAATTGGTTTTTGATGGGGGGATGTCTATTAGTAATTGCCATTTTTAAGAAATCCAGTGCAATGGAACATTCATATGGATTGGCAATAACGATAAATATGGTTATGACATCTCTATTACTTGCATTTCTTTTATTCTTAAAATACCCCAAAGCAAAAATAATTTATGCTATAATTTTTAGTGTATTCTTAATTGTTGAATCCATTTTCTTGATGTCAAATCTTGGTAAAATTATATCTGGTGGTTGGTTTACATTGGTTCTTTCAATTGGTTTCTTTCTTTTGCTTTTCCTTTATTTCAAAGCCCGTGAACTGAGAACAAGTATAACAGAATATATATCAATGGAAGAAGTTAAACCATTGATTATTGGAGTAAAAAATGATCCAGAAATTAATTTTGAAGCCTCAAATTTGGTTTTTCCCACACGTAGCGATTCATGCAAAAAATTAGATCTTACAGTCTATCACTCATTATTCCTGAAGAAGCCAAGGAAAGCCGACATCATTTGGTTTTTACATCTAGATATTCTCAACGAACCTTGGGGTGTACATTATTCAGTTAATGAGGTTATAGATAAATCATGCTATTATGTTACACTTCAGCTTGGGTTCAAAGAAGAACATCGAATAGAATACATGATGCGGAAAATACATGGTCATATGGTTGAGAAAGGCGAATTGACTGGTGAAACGGTATTTAAGTCGCTTCGTGGTAAACTTGAGGAAATCGATTTTAAATTTGTTGTACTCAATTCTCGTGTGGCTATGGACAACGCGCTAACGTCATTCCAACAAATATGCGTGAAGGCATACAGGTTTGTGAAGTCTACTGGTTTGAAACCCGCTGAAGATTTTGGATTAGATAAAACGAACGTCATTGTTGATTATATTCCAATTTCTGTAACAGCTAAGGTTAATCAAGAATTAACATTGGATTTTGAAGATTTTTCAGAAAAAAAGAAGAATTCTTAGTCATTTATAAGATTTCTTTTTAAAAAATTATCGTTTAATCATTACTTCGATATTCATTCAAAAGTATGTTTTGCACATTTGCTGTAGATAAATTTTCAAGTCGCTGAAACTTTCCTGAAAAAAAACGTCTTTTATACAACCTTTCTATCGGAATATCCGTTAAAAGAAAAAAAGTCTGTCATGAGGCAATTAAAAATAGCAAAACAAGTTACAAATCGAGAAACAGCATCCCTTGATAAATATCTACAAGAGATAGGTCGTGTTGATCTAATCACCGCTGAAGAAGAAGTCGAATTGGCAAGACGAATTCGCCAGGGTGATCGAGCAGCACTTGAGCGATTAACAAAAGCAAATTTACGTTTCGTAGTATCTGTTTCTAAACAATATCAAAATCAAGGTCTTGCTTTACCAGATTTAATTAATGAAGGTAATGTTGGGTTAATTAAAGCAGCTGAACGATTTGATGAAACGCGTGGATTTAAATTTATTTCCTATGCGGTTTGGTGGATTCGACAATCAATCCTACAAGCATTGGCTGAGCAAGCTCGAATTGTGCGTTTACCGCTAAACAAAATCGGAAATATCAATAAGATTAATCGTGCTTATTCAGAATTAGAACAGAAATTTGAGCGACCGCCTTCAGCTGACGAACTTGCCGAGTTTTTGAATTGTTCCCCTGAAGAAGTAAAACAATCCCTGGCTCAGAATGGAAGGCACGTATCAATGGATGCTCCTTTAGTTGAAGGTGATGAATCTTCATCGAGTATGTATGATGTAATGGTTGGTGACTCACTGCCAAGTCCAGAGACAAATTTAGTTTTGGAATCATTACGCAGTGATATTCGTCGATCATTGACTTCGTTGACGAGTCGTGAAAGTGAGGTCGTAAGTATGTTTTACGGACTAGAGGGGAAAACTCCGATGTCATTAGAAGAAATTGGTGTTAAGTTTGATTTAACGCGCGAACGTGTTCGTCAAATCAAAGAGAAA